>JBBRGD010000292.1:0-3428 GCA_038241065.1 Flavobacteriales bacterium | reverse complement strand
TTTACTTGTGGAGATAAAGGAAAAATAAGACTGCTTATAAATTTCTTCCTTATCAGAATTTAGTGATCTTTTATGAAGGTTCCCTGCGGCGACAAACCAGAGGTTACCCTTTTTATCATTTTCGATGTCGAGAATGGGCTGGTCTTTAGTACTTTCAATTAAACTGAAAGATTCCATTTTTTCATTGTATTTAAAAAGCCCTGTATCTGTACCAACCCATATAGCACCTTTAAATTCATGCAAGCATCTTATAAAATTACTTCCAACACTATTGGTGTCTCCTGGCTTATGCTGAAATATTTTATAGTTATAGCCATCGAATCTATTCAACCCATTTTTTGTTCCAAACCACATAAATCCCCGCTGATCTTGTAACATACTTATCACAGAATTATGGGATAAACCATCTTCCACACGAGAATGATTGAAAGATTGACTTTGTGCATTAATGCTTAAAAACTTCAGGAAAAATATTAAGATTAGCCAGACTCTCATAATTACAAATTACGTTAATTAATCAATATTTCTAAGAATCAAATTGTCTTATTCTTCAACAATTCGTTTCAAAAGTCTAATAAAATTAACTTTTTCTTAAAGTTGATCAATTCCGTCGAATAATTGAAACAATAAATACATTCATTTAGGAATTGATTAATTTACTTTGAAGAACGATGAATTGATATTTTTAACCCTTTAAATTTATTTATTTGATAAAATTAAGGTATTTATAAAATACAGCAATGTGTCTTATTTAGTAATATGTTTCAAATATATGCATCAATTCGTTTCAACAAACCAAAAACCTAAAAAGTTTCTAAATGGAATTCTATGAAAACTAAATTACTTTTTAATTTCAAGCCATTTTTAATTCTGGCTTTTATTCTGCTCTGCGTTCAGCAAACCTTTGCACAGAGAACTGAAGTGACAGGAACAATTACAAGCGAGGAGGGAGTACCGGTGCCATTCGTAAATGTTGTGGTTAAAGGGACCTCCCAGGGAACCTCGGCAGATATTGATGGAAATTATTCCATTATTGCAGCTGGCGATCAAACTTTGGTTTTTAGCTATATTGGTTTTAAAACCAAGGAAGTACCAATTAATAATCAATTGGTTTTAAATATGCAGTTACAGGAAGATATATCTGCCTTAGAGGAAGTTGTGGTTATAGGCTACCAAACCATTAAAAAGAAAGACCTTACCGGAGCTACTAGTGTAATAAATACTGAGGACACAAAGAATGTTGTTTCAAGTTCTTTACCTGAAGCACTACAAGGACTTTCTCCAGGTGTTAGCGTAAGAAATGGCGGAGCACCGGGACAAAATGCTGTGGTTAATATAAGAGGGCTTAACACGTTTTACGGAAACGCAAGTCCCTTGTATATTATTGATGGTATGTATGCCGATCCTAATACTACTATAAACGCAAACGATGTAGAGAGTATACAGGTTTTAAAAGATGCTTCAGCGGCAGCTATATATGGATCACGGGCGGCGAATGGGGTTATTATTGTCACTACATTAAAAGGAAAGCCGGGGAAACCAAAATTTACAGCCTCTTTAAAATCCAGTATCTCCACAATTCCGCAAAAATATAATATGATGAATGCGGAACAATACGTTATTACTAACACTAATGCCTATAATGCCGCTGGATACCCTCTACAGCCTGCTGTTGCCAACTATAATGGGATGGTTAACACGGACTGGTCTGATGTTTTATTGCGCACGGGTTATGTTCAAGATTACAATGCGAAATTATCTGGTGGAACTGAAAATCATACATATGCGTTCTCTGCAGGTTATTTCAAGGATCAAGGAACCCTGATCGCAAGGGATTTTGACCGCATGTCCATGCGCTTAAACACTACTACAGAGATAGGAAAGTTTAAATTTGGAGAAAACCTTTCGTTAACAAATTCAAGGCAGAATTCACCCTTTCAGGGAGGTTTTGCAGATGGTAACCCTTGGTACGATATGTGGAACAGCGTTCCCATTATACCGGTACAAAGTGATGATTTAATTACAGGGCAAAATCCAGGTGGCTGGGGTTATGGTTCTACTAATACCGTAAACACGTTCTCCAGGAACCAGGTGGCAATTGCCAATATAACTTCGGTGGAATCCAATTTTGTAAAAATATTGGGAAATGCTTTTGTGGAATATGATATTGTAAAAGGATTAAAATACCGCTTTAACGCAGGTTTGGAAACCAGTTTTGATAATTCAAAAGCTGTGCGCCGGGATGGCTCGTGGTATCAAAACCAATCTCCTGAAAATAGCCAGGTGTCCGATACCCGTTCCCAGTTTTTAAGCTATCTGTTTGAACACACCCTCAATTTTGATTATACTTTGAATAAGCATACCATTAATGGCGTTGTAGGCTATACTCAACAAACTATTCAAACTGATTTCACCTCGGGAACTGGTTTGTTCTTAGCTCGGTTCGGGAGTAATTATTTTACTACCATTACCTCAACTAGCAATCTCCCGGGTGACAGAACCGCATCAGGAAGGCTTGATAAATACTTGATCAACTCTTACCTCGGCCGGTTAAATTATAGTTATGACGACCGGTATCTGGCAACTTTTACATTCAGGTCTGATAAAGACTCACGCTTTTCACCAGATTACAGCACGGCCTATTTTCCTTCGGGGGCTCTGGCCTGGAGGATTTCTAATGAAAAATTCTTTGATGTAGGATGGATTGATGACCTAAAACTAAGAGGATCTTATGGGGTATTGGGCTCGGCAAATTTAAATCCTTATCAGTATATAGGGTTTTTAAACCAGGGTCCCAATGCGGTTTTTGGTGCAAATCAGGTAGGCGTGCCTGGTGCCATTCAGGCACAATTGGCCTCAAGAGATCTAAGGTGGGAAGAAAAGAAGACTACGAACCTTGGTTTTGACGCCACACTTTTTGACAGTCGTTTAAATATTTCTTTTGATGCCTTTAAGTCTGTTTCAGAAGATGTTCTAGTGCCACAACCACTACCTGGTTATTTAGGAAACCTTCAAGGCGATCCCATCGTGAATATTGGTTCCATAGAAAACAGAGGGTTGGAGTTTGATATGGGATATAACGGCCGTTCTGAGGGGCCTTTTAAATGGAATATTGCCGCCAACGTAAGCATTATTCGCAATGAAATACTCGAATTGGGAAATCTGGGCATCGATGAAGCAACCGGTCGCCGTAGGGATTATATTGCATCTGGAAACACAAGGTCCCAGGTTGGTCGATCCATCGGAGATTTTTACCTGTTGCGCACTGACGGTATATTTCAAAACGAGGCAGAAATTATCGATCACAACGCTCAGGCAGATTATGCGCAGCCGGGTGATATTCGTTACCTGAATCTTCAGAATGATGGTACAACAGATGATATTAACAATAGTGACCGCGAATACGCTGGCTCACCGTGGCCAGATTT
>JBBRGD010000291.1:0-3445 GCA_038241065.1 Flavobacteriales bacterium | reverse complement strand
TCCCTTCAGAAATTTATTTCAGAATTGGCTGAAATGAAAAATTCTGTGATCGCTCTTTTTAAGAATCCCTATGTGATGAAGGATATAGATAATATAGAAGCAGCTTCGGGATTGCTGCTCACGTATCAGGATACTCCGGAGACCGAAAATTTAGCTGCACGGGCTATTTTTGGAAAAATCAGGGTTTCCGGGAAACTTCCTGTGAGTGTAGCTAAAAAATTTAGGGAAGGGGATGGTTTATGGTTGCGTGGAAGTTTTAATGCGAATACTCCCTGTTTTAAGATGCAGGCATGGTTGCGTGAACATTTTTATAATCAGCCTGTTCCCTGGTGCCTAATAAGGTAGCAACAACGCCCGGGAATCAAATACAAATGAGATATTAACAACGAATTTTTAATATATATTTAAGAAATACTATATTTGATTAATAGATACTCCAAATTTCCAATTTTATTTTAATGAAGCACCTATATTTCCTCTCACTTTTTTGCCTGATTTCCCTTGTTACATTTTCAACGTTTTCACAGAATTCTGTTAAAGGCTCTGTACTATTTCCCAATCAGGAAGGGGTTGCTTACGCAAATGTAGTCCTGATGGAAACCGATTCTACCACTGTTTACAAAGGTGCCGTTACAGATGAGCAGGGAGATTATCTCTTAGAAAATATCTCAACTAAAGAATATGTACTTATTGTGAGTTTTGTTGGTTTTGAAAATTTTATAAAGCGAATTGAGATTGATTCAGATAAAAGAATAGGAAGGATTACTCTAAAAGAGAGCGCTTCAAATTTAGAAGAAGTTACCATTAACGCCCGAAAGCCGAAAATTACCCGAAGTATGGACCGCATTACCTTTGATGTGGAAAATTCTACTCTTTCTACTACAAACTCTTATGAAATTCTAAAAAGAACGCCGGGCGTTATTGTAAGTCAGGGGCAATTACTCGTTAAAAACAGGCCTGCAACCGTATATATTAACGATAGAAAAGTGTATCTTACTTCTCAGGAATTACAACAATTGCTTGAAGGTTTTTCTGGTGGAAATGTAAAATCGGTTGAGGTAATCACCAATCCCCCGGCTCGTTATGACGCGGAAGGAGGGGCTATTTTGAATATAAAAACCAGCAAAAATATTTCTATTGGATATAAAGGAAGCTTAAATGTGTCAAATACCATTGCTATTGTGCCTAAATACAATATAGGGACAAGTCAATATTACAAAAATGATTGGCTTAATGTTTTTGCCAGTTATAATTTTAATTCACGCTATGATTATAAAAATGATCTTGGTTTTATAGAATTTTATGCACCCGATGGAAGCGTAGATTCCAGATGGAACAATGATTTTAAAAGAAATACACGAACGTTTTCACATAGCCTAAATACCATTCTGGATTTTACCCTTAACGATAAAAGCTCATTAAACCTAAGTGCCAACATTCAGCATACGCCCAAAGCTGATTCTGATATTGAGGGCTTAACAGAAATACATAACCCACAAAACCAATTGGACTCTTTGTTTACTACAGATAGTAGATTGGAAAATGACCGTGATAATATTCTTTTAAGTGCCACTTATACGACCAAAATTGGTAAAAAAGGAGCTTCTTTATCTGCCGTGACAAATTATATTGATTACGATGATAACCAAACCCAAGACTTACAAACCGAGTATTTTGGAGATACCGGGGATTTATTAAATAGAAATTCATTTTATACAATTGCCAATCAAAACAGCCAAATTTTTACAAGTAAAGTAGATTTTTCTTCTCCATGGAAAAAAACAAATATAGAGGGCGGACTGAAATATTCTGGGATTAATACAGAAAGCGGAATTGATTTTTTTGATACTAATGCGGGTAGTGAATTTGTTGACGCCCTTTCAGACGATTTTGATTATAAAGAACAAATTTATGCAGCCTATTTAAGCTTCGATAAAGATTGGAATGCCTGGAGCATAAAAGCTGGTTTAAGAGGTGAATATACCGACGTAAACGGTGTCTCCTCTTCTTTGGGAGTGGTAAACGACCAGGAGTATTTTCAACTTTTCCCCACTTTTTATTTACTATATAGTGCCGCAGAAAACTATTCTTATGGCCTGGATTATAGCCGAAGGATTATCCGGCCCCGTTTTGAGAGTTTAAACCCTTATCGTTATTTCCTAAACGAGAATAATTTCAATGAAGGAAATCCAAATTTAAGACCTGCAATTTCCAATAAAATTAATTTTAATTATACTTTTAAAAATGAGCTTTCATTTGATTTATATTGGGAGAAAACTGAAAATGCAATGACAGTGCTTTCTTTTCAGAATAATCAGAATCGATTTATTCGCTCTGTCAATGCCAATATGGATTTTCAGCAACAATATAGTCTTGATGTGTCTTATAACGGTTATGTAGAAGACTGGTGGTATCTTTACCTATACGGTTCTTTCTTCTATATGCAGGCCGATTTCTTCGCCCTGGAAAGTGGGAACCAAGTGGTTACCAATGATGTTTATAGTACGTATCTCATGGCGCAAAATTTTTTCACGCTCTCTAAAGATGGTACGTTTTCGGGAGAGCTTATTGCGAATTACCTTCCCAAATATATCTCGGGTTCTTACCAATTTGATGACCCACAGTATGGAATTTCGGTTGGACTCCGGAAGTCATTCTTTGAGAACCGATTGGTTACTACCTTAAATGTAGATGATATTTTTAATACCCAGAATATTCCAATGTCATCCCAGTATTTAAACCAAAACAACAGGTTTTTCGCAATGCCAGAATCGAGAATGTTAAGGTTAGGGCTTATTTATAAATTCGGAAACTTTAAATTAACAGATAACAAACGTGCCCTAGATGTTGAAGAAAACTCAAGGATTTCTAATGAATAACAATCAATTTTTATTAATAACTTAAATTTTACAATTATGAAAAAAGCAACAATTTTATTTGGTGTATTTTTATTTCTGGGAACCTTTGGCATTCAAGCCATACATGGCTCAAGAAAATGTAGAACTTACACAATTGATGGGCATACTACCACTATTTGTAGTCCGCAAGTGCCTGAAGCAGGATAGTTCATTACAAACTAAGATTTAATTTATGCCTCCAAAATAGTTTGGAGGCATTTTCGTATTTTTGCAATCGAAAATAAACCGAAGTGGCCAAAATAGGTAATATAGATGTAGGGGAATTTCCATTGCTTTTAGCACCCATGGAAGATGTGAGCGATCCACCGTTTCGTGCATTGTGCAAGGAACAGGGAGCAGATGTTGTGTATACCGAATTTATCTCTTCAGAAGGGCTTATACGCGATGCTGCCAAGAGCAGGATGAAACTGGATATTTACGAAAAGGAACGCCCGGTTGGAATCCAGATCTTTGGAGCCAACCTGGAATCCATGTTACAGTCGGTTGAGATAGTTGAAAAATCCAATCCGGATATAATAGACATCAAT
>JBBRGD010000290.1:0-3464 GCA_038241065.1 Flavobacteriales bacterium | reverse complement strand
TTGCAATTACCAAGTCGAACTCTTTCTGAAGTTTATTTATCAATCCAACTATTTGATCTCCTTCCGGAACTGCCAAAGAGCCACCCGGGATAAAATCGTTTTGGACATCAATTATAACAAGGGTTTTCATGATCGGCCTTTATATTTTTGTAATAATTTTTCCCTTTCTGCATTTAATTTGCTGCTGATCCCGACCTTATAAATATGCGGATTTTGAAAGCGTTTATATTCAACTGGAAGTCTTTCAAGACATTTTACGGCATATTGGGCAATTTCTTCCAGGCTGCGTTTCTCCCCTATCCTTTTTCCGTTTTTCATTACCGGATGAAGAAGCGGCTCCTTGATGAAATTTTCTATAGATAGGGATTTTAAGGGCTCCTGAGGATCGTAAATCCTGTTTACCTCCGTTTCGTCACGCATTGCAATTGCATCCGCCCCAGTAAGCTCTCCTGCCGAATTTTTTAGCCTGTACACCTGCTTTTTATGAGGGATCGTCACTTTGGATATACTTTCAGAGATTTTGAGCCGTGGCTTGCCGTTTGAAACAGACAATTTGTAAACCCCATCCAAGGCTGCATCGGGATTACCTGTCACCAAATTGGTGCCAACCCCGAAAACATCTATGGGGGCCTGTTGCTCCAATAAACTCTTGATTACATATTCGTCTAACTGATTGGAAGCTGCAATCTGTACATAATTTAAACCCGCGTTATCCAGCATTTTTCGGCTTTCTTTGGCCAAATATGCCAAATCCCCGCTATCCAGCCTGATCCCGGCAAGTCTTTGGCCATTTCCTTCCATTTCCTTCCCAACCTTAATAGCATTTGGAAGTCCGCTCAGTAAAGTATTATAAGTATCTACCAAAAGGACGCAATCCTTTGGCCTCCCTTTGGCAAATGCCCGAAAAGCTGTTATTTCATCGTCGTAACTTTGAACAAATGAATGTGCCATAGTCCCGGCAACAGGAATGTCAAAATCCTTTCCCGCAACTACGTTACTTGTCCCGTTAAAACCACCTAATACAGCCGCGCGGCTGGCATAATATCCTCCCGGCCCGTGAGCCCGGCGCAGTCCAAAATCAAGCAATGTCCTGGTTCCCGCAACTAACCTCATTCGGCTTGCCTTAGTAGCGATCAGGGTTTGAAAATTGAGCATATTAAGCAAAATAGTTTCAACTATTTGCGCCTCTATTATATTAGCTTCCACCTGTAAAACAGGAGAATTCGGAAATAACAGATCTCCTTCTTTAGTAGAATAAATTGATCCGCGGAATTTAAAATCTTTTAAATAATCTAAAAAGCGATTTGGAAAACCCTGCTTTTTCAAATATTCCAAATCTTCCTTATTAAATTTGAAATTTTCAAGGATCTCCAAAATATTTTCCAAGCCGGCAAAAATAGCGTAGCCGCCGCCAAAGGGAAGTTTTCTGAAGTAATAATCAAAAACGGCAGTATGGTCCTTTTGCCCATTTTCAAAATAAACCTGCGCCATGGCAAGTTGGTACTGGTCTGTATAAGTAGCTGAAAAATCGATCATAGAAAATTGAAATTGATTGGATGAGCTTACTTTAAATCTTCAATCTTTTTTAGATAGAGCTTTAAATCCTGCTCACTAAACAGGACAAATTTAATCTTTTGCAAGTGTTTAAGACCCTGCAATTCCGCCAAAATAGCGTTAAAAGTGACGTTTACTGCTTCTTCAATAGGATAACCAAAAGCTCCTGTGGATAATGAGGGAAAAGCAATGGATATAATTTGATGTTTTTCAACAAGTCTTAATGCGTTTTTATAGCAGTTTGCCAGTAGTTCTTCTTCTGGGCTGTCCTTCCCGTAAACAGGTCCCAGACAATGAATGACATAATCATTCGGCAAATTATAAGCTTTAGTAATTGCCGCTTCCCCGGGTTTAATTGGCGCCAGATTCCTGCATTCTTTATACAACTCCGGTCCTGCGGCACGATGAATGGCCCCTGCAACACCACCGCCAGTTTTAAGTTGTGAATTGGCTGCGTTTACCACGGCTTCCATATCCGGTTGGTTGGCGATATCGCCTATTTCGGAATTGAATTGGATATTTCTATAAATTTTTTGCATCTTTAAAACTTTTAAATATCAAGATAAGCAATAAAGTATTACAGGGAAATATTCAGAATTCAAAAAAAAAGCTAAACTTAGGAAAACTTGAAAATTAATATGTGATTTAAAATGCTGTAAAAATTCATTCGGAATTCAGGATGTGAACATTACCTGGTTTACGCAAAGGTTTTCGCTGATAGAAAGGGCTCAGCGAGCATCAAACAGGACAATTTAACTCGAATAAATACGTTAAATATGACGGTTGTCATATATTAAATTTTAAAACTATGGTAATCTTATATGCCGTAAGGGACACAATTAAAGAAAAACCTTGCAATCCTAAAGTTTACTTTTAAAGCGATTGGAATGATTATAACTTAAATTTTTAAATACCTTAATTATGAAAAATATACTAATTCCTTTCGATTTTTCTGAAGTATCAATGAATGCTCTAAAATATGCAATTCAATTCGCTGGAGGGGATCAGATCCTTGAGCTAAATCTACTTCACATTTCCGGTACGGCCATGAAAAAAGAGGATGAGGAAAAGTTACAGAAAAAATTTCAAAATTTAATACTGCAATATAAAGGCCACGTCAAGCCTGAGATTATATTCACATTAAAAACCGGGGAGCTGATAAACACAATTGTGGAAATTCGTGAAAAATATGGGATAGATTTGGTTATTATGGGAACTAAAGGTGCAGAAGATGGAGAACCTCAGGAAACACAAACCTCAAAGTTTGTATTGGCCGCAGATTTGCCCGTATTGGTAATTCCGCCAAACCACGAATTTAAATTAAATAAAATCCTTCTTTCCCTTGGTGAAGATGAAATGCAGGACACTTCTACCCTGAATATTTTATTGGATGTATCTAGAAATGCCAATGCTGAGGTCCATGTGCTTACCGTTACTAAGCACAAGGAAAACTTAGGCTATTCTGAAGCTGATGAACGCAATGAAAATACATTGCAGTATTATCTGGAGAATTTTTATTCCCATCATTCCTTTTCGGACAACGAAGATATTGTACAAGGAATAGATGATTACATCAAAAAGCATGATATAGATATGTTGGCAATTATGCCGAATACACACTCTAGGGAAAGCAAGCCTTCAAAAGGCAAATTGACCCAGGTCCTAACCTTGAAAAGCAATATCCCGGTTCTTGTTTTGGATTAATCCCTTAAAAATATGTTTATCCTATTAGATTAGCTATAATGCCAATTACAATCCTGCTATTTGTGTTGGACAAATAGCCCCCCGATATTATGGTGCTCATGTCCATGATCGCTCTTTTCTTAACAGGAATATTGAATTTAACCGAAACCTTGAGTGGGTTTAGCAACCCTACGGACTTAGAAATAGAGAAATATAAAAAATTTATG
>JBBRGD010000289.1:0-3468 GCA_038241065.1 Flavobacteriales bacterium | reverse complement strand
ATGTAGTTGTGGATGGTTTTATAGCAGCAACATCCAAATAGTCGATAATCAATTTGTCAATCTTCTTATAGTCAGCAGTTTCGTGGTCCATATTGTAAGAAACAAAAAAGGCCTTTGCCTCTGTTGGAAATATGTAATAGAATGCCTTGTAACCTATAATGTTTCCAGAATGATATAGGTTAATCCTACCATACCAATCTTTTTTCATCATTCCAAAAGAATACCCATTGTCCAAACCATTTTCCATAGCTATTGTCGTCATTGGGCTACCCAACTTCTCCAAATAGACAGGACTTACAAATGGCAGGTTGTTTATTGTGCCGTCGCTCATCAAAAATTTTAAGAACAGGGCCATATCATGGGCGGTAGTCGTGAATTGTCCCGCTGGCCTTAAATACATTGGAGCAGAAGCGACAGTGCTACCATCTTCAAAATGACCCATAGCAAGATTTTCATTGGCCTCTTTGCCTATTTGGGAAATGAATTGAAAACTACTATTCTCCATTCCCAGAGGTACAAGTAAGTTTTCATCAAGATAATCCTCGTATTTTTGACCAGTTGCACTCTCTATGATCATTGCTAAAATAGTATAGCCCATATTAGAATAAGAAAACAAAGAACCAGGCTTTGTATGCACATCCAATAAATTTTTATTCTTTTGGAAAGCATTTATCAAAGGCGTATTGGGATTTGAAGACGTACTGAAAAATTGCCATAAAGCTAAATCACTAATTCCCGCAGTATGGTCAAGCAAATGCCTTATAGTGATCGGATTACTCTGTTGCCAAGGATTGTTGAAAGCAAGTTCAGGGATATATCTTTGAACTTCATCATCAATATTCAGCTTTCCCTGGGTTGCCAATCTTAAAATTCCCACTGCCAATACGGATTTTGTGAGTGAGCCTACATGTACCAGATTATCTGACTTTAATTCTGATTGTTCATCGGTATTCTTGATTCCCCAGGCATCTGTATAGATCTCCCCATCTTCTACTACAGACCATACTGCACCTGATAGATCTTGATTTTTAAGCTCTTTTTTGATTTCATTTTTTAGATCCAACATTTCTTGAGCCTTGCAGGGAATCGCTCCTAAAAGGATACAGAATGCTAGTCCAAAGAATTTCAGAAATGATGATTTATAGATTGTATTCATGGATTTCAACACTTTATATATTCATTACTAATTTTCGATTTATAGAATTTTATTTTAAATTAAGATTTGTATGGCTTGAAAAGAATTCCCACAACATTTCATTGATATCTATTTCCCGGGTTGTAGCTCCAAGTGGGAAACCAATATTAAATGGGTGCCTTCCCGGCCAAGTATGGCCGCCCTCATTAATGGAGACTAAAATGCCAGAAATTCCATTATGCACTTTTGTTCTAATAATGACAGAGGTTTTGTCCTCGGTCAAATTGTCAATGGTCTCAATTGTCTCTGGGGCATCTTCCAAACTATTGTGATTATTCCAATATTTATAGGTTTCTTCAGCCGAAAAATAGGCCTTTCCTTTCCCTTTATATTTGACAATGGAATCGGCAGTGCCGTGGATTGTCATAACGGATATTTTAATTTTATTCTTGTGAAAAACTGCCACCGAATCTGGCAAAGGCGCCCCAATAGAAGCTATAGCGGCAAACCTCGTAGGGAGTTCCGCTGCTATTCTATTAGTAAAAAATCCACCCCGTGATAAACCCGTGGCATAGACCCTGTGTTTGTCTATCCTATATTCTTCGGTTAAACTATTTAATAAGGCATCGACAAATCCAACATCGTTTGTACCATTTTTATAGGACATTTCAAAACCAACATTCCAGTCCTTCTCGATTCCCTGTGGGTAAACAACTATAAATTCATTTTTATCTGCGGTCTCATTCATTCCCGTATAAAACATGTGTTCAGTCATAGTCATACCACCACCATGAAAGTTAAAAACTACAGGGAAATTTTTATCAGTTTTAGTATGGTAGGCCTGGGGTAAATAAATAATGTATCTTTCTTTTTTCATTGTCATGTTTGAAACGTTTAGCCTGGGAAAACACAGGAACAGAAATTATTAAAAAGGCGAATAAAGTGAATAAGTGTCTCATAAAAGTTTTATATTTTTTGCCAAAACAACGCATAAGCAGCTCCACCACCTATTCAAATGATCATTTCGTCATATAAAATTCACTTTTACTCACAGGAGAATTAAGGGTTGTGAATATTTCTATAGGCTGATGGGGTTTTGCCAACAAACTTTTTGAAGGAAGTATTAAAACTGGAAAGACTATTAAACCCGGAATCGACAGAAATTGAAGCAATGGTAAGTGAATTTGATTTAGGATCTTTTATGATTTCAAGGGAATGGTTTATCCTCTGCCTGTTTATGTATTCATTGAAATTGTAACCAAGATTACTGTTAATGGTCAATGAAATTTTTTGAGGGCTAACCTTTAAAATTTTTGATAGCATTCCTAAAGATATATCAGGATTAAGAAAAAGATTTTCTTCTTTAATTACATTCTCGATTTGATTAAAAAGCTGATTAATTTCTTCATCATCCGTTCCTGCGTTTTTATATTTTGACCCTGAAATAATCTCAAGATATTTTTTTGAAATGGCCAGGTATGTAACTATATAAACTATTAAAGAATAAAAGATAGGGCCAATTATATAAGGGATTTTTTCTTCGAATAAGTTAAGCACATAAGTACCCCAAATTAAAATCAGTCCATAAAATAAAAGATTTAGCCAATCCTTTGTCTTTTGTGATTTGGGATGGTTTGGTAATTTATTGATAAGATGGAATTTTGATTTCAGTAAATAAAACAATAAATGAGAATATAACATAAGGAATACTATTGCGGCAATAGTAACGGAGATGTTTGTTACAGGCTGTTCCCTAATGACAATCCCAAGTAAAATAAAGCAAATTCCCGGCAAAAAATGAAGGTAATCTTTATGTTGAATTGAGGATTGCTGCTGAACAAGTGATTTACAGTACAAGTAAAAAAATGGACCCATCAACATCAGTAAACAGAGACCCAAATAGATGTAAATGAGTTCCAGATTATTTGTAAATTCTAATACTACAGATTTACCGACTCTTATGGATAGCAAAATCATCAATATACCCAAAATTTTTCCGGGATAATTAGAAAATTTTTTATGGGTCAAAAAAAGGAGCGCAATGAAAATTCCATGGAAAATTCCCAGACCACTTATTATTATCAAGACTATTTGCTGAAAATCCATTGGATGAATAATGGTAATGCAACCATACTGCTAATTTATGGATTTAATTTAAGGGAAACTTCTGATTTTTGAAGTTATAAGTTAATTTAGATCAGATCATTCAAAATCTACGCGATAACTTTAAGTCATCAAAGCTTTACCATGAATCCTAGTCATAAAAAGATTAAATCAAAAATGATTATTGAGTTTCGATTCCGTATCTATCAACATGATGTTACTATTCAAGT
>JBBRGD010000288.1:0-3480 GCA_038241065.1 Flavobacteriales bacterium | reverse complement strand
ATGATGAGCGTGAAAATTTGAAAGTTCAAATTTTGAGTTACTATGAATTATTCATACAAGGTAATTTAAACTCCGAATCTAAAAACATTGAAAAATATAGCCGAAGGAACCTCACAGGGAATTTGGCGCAACTTTTAATCGAATAAAATTAACCATGGGGGTAATTTTAAATCAATCCTTAAAAAATGCGGTTACTACCTATTTCGGCTTTGGAATAGGCGCCATCAATACCCTCTTTTTATTTACATATTTTCTTGATAAAGAATATTACGGCCTGGTTAGTTTTCTGCTTTCTGCTGCAAATTTGCTCTGGCCGCTTATGGCTTTTGGGGTGCACAATACCCTGGTTAAATTTTATTCAGCAAACAAAACCGATTCCGATCGGGACAAACTCTTAAATCTTATTTTGATCTTACCTATTGGCGTTTCCATAATCCTGGGTTCAATTGGTTTTTTTAGTTACGGTTTTCTGTTGGATTATTTTGAAGCTGGGAACCAACTGGTGCAGCCTTATATTTGGCTGATATTTGTAATTGCACTTGCAACGGCTTATTTCGAAGTGTTTTTCGCCTGGTCTAAGGTGAATTACCAAAGTGTCTTCGGAAATTTTCTGAAAGAAGTCTTCCACCGGATCTGCATTACTCTTCTGCTTTTTGGTGTTTATTTTTCCTGGCTTAGTGTGAATCAGTTTATTTATGCGATGGTACTGGTTTTTATTTTTAGGGCAATTGCGATGCAGGTATATGCGTTTTCGCTTTATAAACCAAAATTTAGTTTTGAACTACCGGAAAACCTGAGTTCCATTTTAAAATATTCTGTTCTTATCTTAATCGCGGGTTCTGTCGCGATGATCTTATTGGATTTGGATAAGGTAATGATAGAACACTATTTACCGATAGAAAATGTCGCAATTTATGGTATTGCGGTTTATATAGCTACGGTAATCTCAGTTCCTCAAAAGGCAATGCATCAAATTATGCATCCGCATACAGCAAACCTATTAAATGCAAGAGACAAAGTTGCCCTTGCCGATCTTTACAAGCGGAGTTCCCTGAGCCTTTTGGTGATAAGCGCCATTATTTTTATTCTGATAATTGTAAACCTTAATCAGTTATACGCACTTATTCCCGAAGAATATCAAATAAGCACTTCAATTGTGCTATTAATATCCCTGGTGAAGTTGTATGATAATATGCTGGGCAACAATAACAGTATTTTGTTTAATTCCGATTATTACAGGTTAGTTTTGATTTTCGGAGTGGTTTTAGCGATCTTGGCGTTTGCATTTAATATCATTCTTATTCCTGAATTTGGGATAATGGGAGCTGCAGTTGCTACCTTTTTGGCTTTCGCGATCTATAATACTTCTAAGATCTTTATCGTTTTGAGAAAATTCAAGATGCATCCATTCTCTTTAAAAACGGTTTATATTTTGCTGTTTTCTGCAATGCTTACAATTGGCTTTTATTTTTGGGAATTCCCTTTTCATCCTCTTATTAACATCACACTTAAATCGATATTAGTATCGATAGTATACATTTTGGTTGCTGTGAAATTTAATTTTTCTGAAGATATCAATATTCAGGTTTCAAAATATCTCAACACAGGGAAATAGGGATATATAAAATGAAAATCCCCAAAGCGTTTTTTCAAACAGACCTTCAGGGATTTCCCAACTAACCAACCAAAAACTAATAATTAACTTCTATCTCTTGAACGGCTTTCTTCACTTGTAGTTGTGCGTGAAGCAGCCCTAGCCGAACTTGATCTTGATGAATTATTTTGAGCCCTTACATTAGACCCGTTTGAATCGTTTTGAGTACGTTGTATACTTTGAGTACGTTGTGCACTTGTGTTTCTTTCTGGAACCGAAGTACGGCTCACCGTTCTTTGCCTTTGTTCAACCCTGGCCTGATTTTCTGTGCTCCTTCCGCGTTGTTCACTTCTCGCTCGCACAGGATAATCTGATTTGGTTGATGTATTTGTACTTCTTCTGTTTACATTCTGAACTTCGGAAGGAACATTTCTTTCCTTTATAGATGCTGATGTTCGTCCTCTTTGGGCATTTACCGCTGCGCGATGATTTTCAATATTGGAAATTTCCTTTTCAGAAATAACTCTGTTTGAACGGGAACTATTTTCAGTCCTTCTTGTCACAGAATTATTGCTCCGAATAGCTCTATTTTCAACTTCATCAGAGGAACTTGTATTTCTTCTTACATTTTTAGAAGATCTTAAGGTAGTTTCAAGATCTCTTTCTGATGTTGTCCTTCTGCCTTGGTTGTAAGCTACAACTTGCTGGCCGGGACGGTAAAAATTGTTTTTATTTATATAGTTGTTATTGTCTTGATAATAAGTCGAATATTGAATATAATTGATCCTGGAAGGCTCATAATAAGCTCTGTAAGGCTCGTAATACACCACGCGGTAATCTTGATAAGGCCTCATATAAAATTGGTGCCAGGGTTGGTAAACATAGTGTGAATTATACTGATTTATGGAACCAATGTACCTGATAGGTTGATTGAACCGATTGTAACGAACGTGCATATTGCCCACTCTCACAACGTTACCGTGACTGTTATAATTTATATAAACATTCCCGGCCTGGATAATCCTTCCGTAATAATCATAATAAACGGGAACATCTTCTATTTGAATAACCGCTCCGTAATCGTCATATTGGACATAGAGATCGTAGTTATAGCCAGCATTATAGCTGATGTTTTCTCCAGAAGAACTAATATTATTACCGGAATGTCTGGCAAATTGAGGATTATAATAAAAATCGAACTCCCCATTTCTATAAACTGCAAATTCAACATCTCCTTCAACAAAAATAAAGGCTTCACCATAATTATAGGGGAAGAAGTTCATTATTTTAGCTGAATTTGCTGAAGCAGACCATCCAATAAAGAACAAGGCAACTATATATGTCAGGTTTTTCATGAGGTGTTTTTTTTTGTACTAAACTGAATTGATTTTAGTAGGTTAAGCACTCTATAACAAAAGCAAACTACGTGCCAAAACCTGAATTCACAACTTTTGAAATTAAAGTCCTTGCCTGATAACTTTTTTTATATCAATAGACTGGGATTATATAAAATAGTTTTTTTTAAATTAATTTTTCCTTCAAAAACGGGGAGGTATAAGACTTCTTATTTTTCGCGACTTCCTCTGGAGTTCCTTCTGCTATTAAATAACCTCCGTTTTCTCCGCCCTCAAGCCCAAGGTCTATTATATGATCGGCACATTTCACCAATTCCATATTGTGTTCTATCACAATTACTGAATGTCCTTTTTCAATTAAAGCATTAAATGACTTCAGTAATTTCTGAATATCGTGAAAATGAAGTCCGGTGGTTGGTTCGTCAAAAATGAATAAAACCTTGTCTTTTGTAATTCCTTTAACCAGAAAAGATGCCAGTTTTATACGTTGCGCTTCCCCGCCCGACAGCGTGGAGGAACTTTGTCCCAACT
>JBBRGD010000287.1:0-3487 GCA_038241065.1 Flavobacteriales bacterium | reverse complement strand
TGAGAATTTTACAACTATTGATGCCGCTGCAATAAAAGAGATTGAAAAAATAACCAATCACGACGTAAAAGCTGTCGAATATTTCATAAAAGAAAAGTTTGAGGAACTGGAATTGAGCAAGTATAAGGAATTTATACATTTTGGACTGACATCCCAGGATATCAATAATACAGCCATTCCTCTAAGTTTGAAGGAGGCTGTAATAAACGTTTATTTGCCATTAATAGAAAAAATTCAAAATAAGTTAGCCAATTTGAGCTTGGATTGGGAAAAAATTCCGCTTCTTGCAAGAACCCATGGTCAACCGGCATCCCCAACCCGTTTGGGAAAGGAAATAGAAGTGTTTTTTACCCGAATTGAATCCCAGCTTGACCTTTTGAACGATATTCCGTACGCCGCAAAATTTGGTGGTGCTACCGGGAATTACAATGCCCATAAAGTCGCTTATCCGGGAATAGACTGGAAAGAATTTGGTTCTAATTTTGTACAAAATGTATTGGGACTGCACCACTCCTTCCCTACTACCCAAATTGAACATTACGACCATATGGCGGCTATTTTTGATGCCCTGAAGCGCATTAACACAATTGTGATAGATCTAGACCGGGATATGTGGACGTACATCTCCATGGAATATTTTAAACAGAGAATAACCGAGGGAGAAGTTGGATCTTCTGCAATGCCACATAAAGTTAACCCGATAGATTTTGAGAACAGCGAGGGAAATTTAGGAATGGCAAATGCTATTTTTGAGCATTTATCTGCAAAATTACCCATAAGCCGTTTACAACGCGATCTAACCGATAGCACGGTTTTAAGAAATATTGGAGTGCCAATTGGTCATACCTTGATCGCATTTCAATCTACCCTGAAAGGCTTGGACAAACTCTTGCTCAACCAAGGAAAGATTGAACAAGATCTGGAAAACAATTGGGCTGTGGTTTCAGAAGCTATTCAAACCATCCTGAGACGGGAAGCTTATCCAAACCCGTATGAGGCTCTTAAAGGCTTGACCCGAACCAATGAGACTATTACAAAAGAAAGCATGGCCAATTTTATTGAAACCCTGAACGTGGCCGATGAGATAAAAAATGAATTAAAATCTATTACTCCTCAAAATTATATCGGGATCTAAGCTCATACATATCAAAAGAAAACCCCCGAAATCATCACAAGATTTCGGGGGTTTTTCTTTGTAAAATTTTTTACTTACTAAGATGTTCCCCTTTAAACATAGTGGTAATTCCTTTTAAGCCATCCATATCTATATCCCCTTTTTCAAGGGATTTTATTAGTGCAAGAATATCACTTGGGTTCATATTATCTCCCAAAATACGCGCCATTCCCATTCCCCGGTTTTCATCAAATCCGTAAACAATTATTTCATCTACAGCTTCTTCATCTCCTGTATAATACACTTCTAACCGGGTATTGCTGCCGCCATATTTCATCAACAACTGATATTTTTCATCTTTTAAAATTTCAGAAATATTGTTTTTTTCAGATTCAATGATTTCCTTATTTTCAGCTTTTATTGGAATAGCCAACACATTGATCTTTTTAATACTCTCCAAGGTTTTTTGTTGCTCTGGCTCCAAAGATCCTGCATTGGCAAACATACTTGCCGGGATATCAACGGCCACAAAATCATTGTTTTCCTGGTTGGAAACATAATATTCCTGCAAACTCTGCCCATTATTGCAAGCTAATGCCAAAAGGCTAAAACAAACCATGCTTAGGATTTTCAAGGCTTTCATAACTAGGATTTTTTATTTACTTTTTTCAATTCCTCAGCCCCTGGAACTTTTAGATCGGTAGCCAGTTTTGACAATTGCGTTAAATCGATATCTCCGGTAATACTAAGGATAACCGCAATGGGTTTTCCGTCTTTTTCACCTTCCATGAACATAAAGAGCTCGCTTACAAAGTTTTCATTTCTGCCGGGTTTAGAATAAAACTTGATGCTTTTTCCATCTTCATTTACCCGCATCAGTTGCTCCAGCGATCCTTTGCTTAAATAGCTAGAGACATCGGAAGCCATTTGGGCACGGATAGCAGATTGATTTGTAGTAAACATCCTTATCTCTTTCAGGTTCTCTATTAATTTAATGTATTGTTGCGCTTCCGGATCTGTAGAACTTAAATCTACTTTGGCTAGGAGTTTAAACATCTTGCTGGTCATAATCATTGCATCCACTTCCTTCATATTCTCATATTTAGCAAAATTCTGAGAATAACCTGCAAATGATACCAGACATACTAATATTACAATTATTGACTTTTTCATAATCTTAATTTTTATTGATTTTTAATAAATTTGTTTTTGGTTTTATTGAATTCATTTAAATATTGCAAATCTTCCCTGCGGGCATTAAAAACTTCTGCCACCATTTGCAGAGCCTGCTTGGTTTTTTGATAAGCTTCCTGTGGATCTTCAATGGTACCCACATTATGTTTAGGTATTTCTTCCCGGCTGTTGTTTTGCCAGGCAAAAATACCAATTGCCAAAAGAATACTTGCAGCAATTCCAATGAAGTAAAATTGTCCTTTTTTGGAAGTTAATTGGGTCTTGCCGGGATAAGTCCTGGTTTTTTCATTTGCAGAATATGCAAATATTATTTTATAACTCCGTAAATGTGTTGGTATTTCTGCTGAACAAAAATAGTTCTGCAACTGCTTTTCTTCGGCCAGAGTTGTATTTCCCTCTTCATATTTTTTTAGCAGGGATTCCAATTTATTTAATTCCATAGTTGTGTTTTTTTAATAATTCTTCCCTTATTTTTTTTCGAACTCTTGAAAGTGCCACGCGGATGGCTGTTTCATTCATTTTGGTGATTTCAGCTATTTCTTCAAATTCATACTGCTCAATATCCCTTAACTGAAAAATAATTTTTTGCTGTTCCGGCAAGCTATTTATTATAAGTGATACCTGTTCTAATTCATCGGTAATTTCCAATTGATCGTGGATGGAACGTTCATGACTTTCATAATTGTTGTGAATCATTTTTAAATTGTTATTTTGCTTCGATTTTAATTGGTCCAGGCAATAATTTCGGGTTACCGTCATTGCAAAAGCTTCTAAATTGGCATAATCTTTGATTTTTTCATTCCCGTTCCACAATTTCAAAAAAACCTCCTGGGTTGCGTCCTCAGCCGATTCTTTTGATATAAGCAAGCGCAAAGCCAACCGGTACATTTTATCCTTTACGGGATCTATTAAAGTAATGAAGGTGTTTTGGTTCATTTATAGCTGGTTTGTTAGTACCTTCTTATTCTTACGACGAATGACATATTGATTTGTTACAATTTTTTTGAATTCACAATATAGGGATTACTTTTAGGAACTTAATTTTATAATCAATTACAAACTTTATGAAAATTTACAAACTGATTTTATTTACCCTGCTTTTTGGAGGATTTTTCACTTCCTGTTCCAACGATAACAATGATGTTCTTGATAAACCTATAGTTGACGGTCGGGATCTTA
>JBBRGD010000286.1:0-3509 GCA_038241065.1 Flavobacteriales bacterium | reverse complement strand
TTGGAAACCATCGATTGCGGGAGTATTTACCCGTATGGCACTGTCGGCGCCTATGGCTAATGCTTTGCGAAGGGTTGGTTCTGTTTCCGGTCCGCCTACACTTACCACGTCAACGCTGGCACCTTGTTTTTCCTTAAACCACATAGCCCGAGTAAGACCAAATTCGTCGTTGGGGTTAATCACAAATTGCACCCCGTTGGTATCAAATTTGGTATTGTTATCGGTAAAATTGATTTTTGAGGTAGTGTCCGGTACGTGGCTTATACACACTAATATTTTCATCTATAAAGGCTTTTTAATATATTTTACATTCCTGTTTACGAAGATAAACAAATTTATAAAACAGTTACTATGCACGCATAATGAATATTTTATTGTGAAGTAGTAGTATAAACTTTACCGAATTGCTATTTTTGCCTTTACAAAATCAGATAATAACCTATTACTATATAATGAAGACAATTCAATTTAGAGAAGCTATCCAACAGGCAATGAGCGAAGAGATGCGCAAAGATGAGAGCGTTTACCTAATGGGAGAAGAGGTTGCCGAATATAACGGAGCTTACAAAGCTTCAAAAGGCATGTTGGATGAATTTGGACCGGAACGGGTTATTGACACGCCAATCTCAGAACTTGGTTTTACGGGAATTGCAATTGGGAGCGCTATGATAGGCAACAGGCCCATTGTCGAATATATGACCTTCAACTTTGCTTTGGTAGGGATGGATCAAATAATAAATAATGCGGCCAAATTGCGCCAAATGAGCGGTGGGCAATTTAATATTCCAATCGTTTTTCGTGGGCCAACCGGTTCTGCAGGTCAGTTGGGAGCAACACACTCGCAGGCTTTTGAGAGCTGGTTTGCAAATTGTCCCGGATTAAAAGTAATTGTTCCATCAAATCCTTATGATGCCAAAGGACTTTTAAAATCCGCTATTCGCGATGACGACCCGGTAATTTTTATGGAAAGTGAGCAAATGTATGGCGATAAGGGAGAAGTGCCGGAAGAAGAATACCTCATTCCAATTGGAGTAGCCGATATAAAACGTGAAGGAACAGATGTCACTATAGTTTCCTTTGGAAAAATTATCAAGGAAGCCTACAAAGCGGCTGATCAATTGGAAAAAGATAATATTTCCTGCGAGATTATCGATTTGCGTACTGTGAAACCATTGGATTATGAGATGATCTTAAAATCGGTTAAAAAAACCAACCGTTTGGTAATTTTGGAAGAAGCCTGGCCTTTTGGAAACGTATCAACCGAAATAACCTATCACGTTCAAATGCATGCATTTGATTACCTGGATGCACCAATCATTAAAATAAATACAGCTGATACTCCCGCGCCTTATTCTCCGGTATTGCTTAAGGAATGGTTGCCAAATAGTGATGATGTTGTTAAGGCTGTGAAAAAAGTGCTTTACAAATAAAATGTTCAACTTACTCTTAAAGCTTCATTTACATAGATGAAGCTTTTTTTGTTAATATATATGAAACAATTTCTTTTTTTTACCGCCTTTTTAATTTCACTTTTTAACGTTTGGTCACAAACCAGGATCAGTGGTGTTTTAGTAGATGAGAAGGGCCTCTCTGTACCTTTTGCCAATGTGATTTTTCTAAATTCAACTGAAGGAACAACTACCACTGAAGCAGGAAAATTTTATTTAAAATCAGATAAAAATTACGATTCAGTTGAATTTTCCTATGTAGGATATAAACCCCTTGTTTTTCAATTGAACAAAGGGGATAACCTTAATTTAAAAATAATTTTAAAGGAAGAGACAGAATCTTTGTCTGAAGTGGTCATCTATCAGGGGAAAACTTCCAAAAAAAATAATCCCGCGCTGGATATCCTGAGAAAAATATGGGAAAACCGAAGAGAAAATGGTGTCAAAAAATTTGATCAGTATCAATACAGAAGATACGAAAAGCTGGAATTTGACCTCAATAAAATTGACAGTTCCCTAATTAAAAACAAGATATTTAACGGAATGGAATTTATTTTTGAGAATCTGGATACTAATAGGGTTACAGGTAAAACCTATTTGCCAATTTTCATCAATGAATCTGTGATGCAGGTATCGGGCGATAATTTAACGGGTAAAAAAAGGGAAGATTTGATTGGGAATAAAAATTCAGGGTTCAATAACAATCAAACTCTTATTTCCGGAATAAAAGATATCTACAGGGAAGTAGATGTATATGACAATTACCTGAAATTTTTTGACAAAAGTTTTATAAGTCCACTTTCTACCACCGGGATTGATAATTACAATTATGTGCTTGCCGATACTGCCTTTATAGGTGACAAATGGTGTTACAATATTGTTTATTATCCGCGAAGAAAAAATGAATTGACATTTAAAGGTGATTTTTGGGTAAACGATACCACCTGGGCAGTCGCTAAAATAAATATGGAAATGGCCGATGATGCCAATGTAAACTGGGTAAAAGGGGTCTATATTGAGCAGGAATTTGATGTCCTAAATGACTCAATTTTCCTGATGACAAGAGACTTTTTTATGGCCGATTTTTCTTTTCAAAAGAAGGAGAACGCCCGGGGAATTTATGGAAAACGGACACTCCTGTATGATAATTACAAATTTGATCAAAAACATCCTTCCAAATATTACGAGAAAGAAGTTTTTGAATTTCAGGAATTGCTGTACAACCGCGATGATGAATTTTGGACTGAAAACAGGTTGGAACCCCTTAGTGAAAATCAGCGCGGAGTTTACGAAATGATAGATACTCTGCAAACGGTGAAAGCTTTTAAGAGGATTTTAAACGTAACAAAAACATTTGCTACAGGCTACGTGGAATTTAATGGCTGGGATTACGGCCCTATTTATTCTGCCTTTGGTTATAACGATGTGGAAGGCTTGAGAATACGAGGCGGAGGCCGCACCTATTTTGGTTTTAACGATCCCTGGCGAATCGAAGGTTACTTAGCTTATGGACTGAAGGACCAAAGGTTCAAATATGGGATTTCGGGTAAAGTATTGTTGGATAAGAAGTCTAGGTTGATCCTTTCCGGAGGAAATCGTCGGGATATAGAACAGTTGGGCACAAGCCTCACAAATTCAACCGATATACTTGGAAGGAGTTTAGCTTCTTCTTCTCTTATAAATGTAGGTGATAACGATAAATTGAGTTCGATTAACCTATCAATATTGGCTCTAGAAATTGAACCATTCAGGAATTTTACTGTCCGGGTTGGTACTTCCTATAGAATTTTAAAACCGGCTTCACCCACCTTTAGCCTAGATTATTATACAGATGAAGCACGCAGCCAAACAGCTTCAGAAATAAATCAGGCTGAAATTTCAACCAGTTTAAGTTATACTCCCGGAAAAAAGACCTCGGGTTTTGGGGTTGAGCGGAACATTGTGAACGCAGAGGATTTCCCTACCTTATTCCTGAATTACAGCTTGGGAATAAAGAGTATTTTGAACAGCGATTTCGAATATAAAAAGATTCAGTTTTTTTACAATCAACCTTTTCTTATT
>JBBRGD010000285.1:0-3517 GCA_038241065.1 Flavobacteriales bacterium | reverse complement strand
AGCCTGTTTTTATTTAATTAAAACCCAAAAATGCCTATAGGACACGTCACTTATAGGCATTTTTGTGTTAACTTTAATTTTTAAAAACCTAATAATGAAATACAGATCACGATTTTCACTAATATTTATTTTTCTTACAAGTACTATGATTCACGCTCAGGAAAAACAATCAGATAAAAAATCAGAAAAAGAAACACTTCAATTGAAATATCCTGAAACCAAAAAAGCAGATTCCGTTACCGATTATTTTGGAACAAAGGTTCAAGGTCCTTATCGCTGGCTGGAAGACGACCGAAGCGAAGAGACCGAAAACTGGGTAGAGGCCCAAAACAAAGTAACTTTTGACTACCTGAAACAAATTCCCTACCGGAATAAATTAAATAAACGATTGACCCAATTATGGAATTATGAAAAATTGGGAGCTCCTTTCACCGAAGGGGGTTACGTCTACTTCTTTAAAAATGACGGGTTGCAAAACCAATACGTGGTTTACCGCAAAAAAAGTGAAAATAGTGAGGCGGAAGTTTTTTTAGATCCGAATAAATTCAGTGAAGATGGCACCACTTCCTTAAGCAGCCTAAATTTCTCGAAAGATGGCAAAAAAGCCGCTTACAGTATCTCTGAAGGAGGAAGCGACTGGAGAAAGATCCTTGTTCTTGATGCAGAAACCAAAGAAATTATTGAAGATACGTTAATTGATGTAAAATTTAGCGGAGTTTCATGGAAAGCCGATGAAGGGTTTTTCTACTCCAGTTATGAAAAACCAGAGGGAAGTGAACTTTCAGCAAAAACAGATCAACACCGTTTGTTTTATCATAAACTCGGGACCAAACAGAGCGAGGACAAACTCATTTTTGGTGGGATTGTAACCCAGAAACACCGTTATGTTGGAGGAAGTGTGACCGAAGATAATAAATACCTGTTTATCTCGGCAAGAAATTCTACTTCCGGAGGAAAACTTTTTATGATGGATCTCAGCAAAGAAAATCCTGAACTGGTAACCATCTTAGACCATGAAAATACCGACAGTTATGTGATTGAAAACGATGGCAGCAAACTTTATATCGTGACAAATATGGACGCGCCAAACCGAAAAGTTGTTACGGTTGATGCTTCAAATCCAACTCCCGGGAACTGGAAAGATTTTATTCCGGAAACCAAAAATGTACTGAGCCCTTCCACGGGTGGAGGAAATATTTTCGCGAACTATATGGTAGATGCCATCTCAAAGGTAAAACAATATGATTATGATGGAAATTTGTTGCGGGACGTAGATTTACCGGGTGTGGGTACAGTTGGAGGTTTTGGCGCCAAAAAAGAAGAAAAAACACTTTATTATTCCTTTACTAATTATGTTAGCCCGGGAACAATCTACAAATACGACATTGAAAGCGGAACTTCAGAATTGTATAACAAACCGGATATAGATTTTATTTCGGAAGAATACCAGAGCCAACAGATTTTCTTTACTTCAAAGGATGGTACAAAGATCCCAATGATCATCACCCATAAAAAAGGACTAGAACTCAACGGAAAGAATCCAACCATTTTATATGCTTACGGAGGATTCAATATCAGTTTGACACCTTCCTTTAGCATTGCCAACGCAGTCTGGATGGAACAAGGTGGAATTTACGCTGTTCCAAACTTACGGGGCGGCGGAGAATACGGAAAAGATTGGCATGATGCCGGTATCAAAATGAAAAAACAAAATGTGTTTGATGATTTTATAGCCGCAGCAGAATATCTGATCAAAGAAAATTATACTTCAAGTGATTACCTGGCCATTCGCGGTGGTTCTAACGGCGGACTTTTGGTAGGGGCCACCATGACACAAAGACCAGGTTTAATGAAAGTAGCCTTGCCGGCAGTAGGCGTTATGGATATGCTGAGATATCACACCTTCACCGCAGGAGCCGGATGGGCTTACGATTATGGAACCGCTGAAGACAGCAAGGAAATGTTTGAATATTTATACGCCTATTCCCCCGTACACAATATTCAGGAAGGCTTAAAATATCCCGCGACTTTGGTTACAACCGGGGATCATGATGACCGTGTGGTTCCTGCGCATTCGTTTAAATTTGCGGCAGGACTTCAGGAAAAACAAGCCGGAACCAATCCTGTACTTATTAGGATAGAAACCAAGGCAGGTCACGGAGCCGGGAAACCCACTTCCATGATTATTGATGAATATGCCGATATATTTGCATTTACCTTTTACAATATGGGTTTCAAGGTATTGCCCAAAAAGATTCACGAAGATATTAAGATTTAAATTTCTTATAAAAATTAAAATGAGTCCCCGGGAGGTAATTTCGGGGACTTTTTTTATAATAAAATAATTTCTTTACCTAGATTCGCCTTATGCTGAAATTAAAAAATGTCTCCTTTGCCTATCATAAGGAACCGGTATTAAAGAATATCAATTTAAATATCGCTAAGGGAGCAAATGTCTCGCTTATTGGTGCCAGTGGCTGCGGGAAAAGCACTTTACTACAGCTTATTTACGGAATTCATAATACTGAGGGACATATTTTCTGGAACGAAAAAGAACTTTTAGGCCCCAATTTCAATTTAGTTCCAGGGGAGGCGTTTATTAAATATCTCTCACAGGATTTCGATTTGATGCACCCATTAACTGCAGCCGAAAATGTGGGAAAATATCTCAGCAATATGTATCCCATTAAAAAGAAGCGTCGGATTAAGGAATTATTGGAAGTTGTGGAAATGAATGATCTTGCCAATACCAAAACAAAATACCTCAGCGGCGGTCAACAGCAACGCGTTGCCTTGGCGAGAGCTTTGGCGAACGAACCTGAATTGCTTTTGTTGGACGAACCCTTTAGTCATATAGACCATTTTAGAAAAAACAATTTGCGCAGAAGTTTATTTTCCTATCTAAAAGAAAAGAATATCACCTCTATCACGGCGACTCATGACAGCACAGATGCGCTTTCATTTGCCGATCTAACTATTGTGCTTAAAAATGGAAAGATCCACGCCCGGAAAAGCCCCCGGGAATTGTATGAGAATCCACCAAGCAAATATGTGGCTTCCCTTTTTGGTGATGTGAATGAGATAATGCTGAAAAATTTAATTCCTGCTGAAAAAAGCCGAAAAAAAGTATTGCTGTATCCACACGAAATAAATGTTGTTCCAGAATCCCATTTAATCGTCCAGGTTTTACAAAGTTATTTCAATGGAAGAAACTTCCTGATCAAAGCAGAACTGAATGGTGAAATCATTTATTTTGAACATCTCCTGAAATTGGTCGAAGGAGAAAAAGTGGCAGTTCAGGTCTCAAGGCAATTGATCGCATCCCGAATAAGGAATTGATCAGATATCACAGACCTGTGGGTCTATTCTACCAAGAGAATCTTATTCGTATTCCCGTTAAAACTAAAGGTTTCTTTTTCTTTCTTACCTATAAGAGCCTGGGCGATCGGGGAATTGATCCCAATGGCGTAAAATTTTTCGTTTTCCACCAAAATTTCTCCGGCGGGAATAGAAAGAA
>JBBRGD010000284.1:0-3526 GCA_038241065.1 Flavobacteriales bacterium | reverse complement strand
GAAAATTGATCAGTGAAAACAATCTTCAAGTAAAATTCGAAGATTTAAAATCCTTTACCACCGATAGAATCAAGGAACAAATGGCTCAATTTGGGCAAATGGACCCTGCAGAAAAAGAACTTGACGATATCGCGGCACGCGTGCTTTCAAATCAGGATGAGGTTAAGCGATTGTCTGAACAATTGCTCAACGAAAAATTACTGACTTTTTATAAGGCAAATATCAAATTGGAAGAAAAAGAAGTTACTTATGAGGACTTTGTAAAAGAGATTTACAAGTAGTCTTTCTTGAAATTTATACATATCTTTAAGGCGTTGAACCATTATGGTAACGCCTTATTTACTTAATATTAGAATTTATACAGCTATGGATTACGGAAAAGAATTCGAAAAATATGCTACCAAACATCATGGCATAAATAGCAATTACTATGATAAAATAGTAGGCAGTATGAACCCTACGGGAATGACTCCCAATATCATTGAAGAGCGTCAAATGAACGCAGTTGCTATGGACGTTTTTTCACGATTGATGATGGACAGGATCATTTTTATGGGAACTGTGATCAACGATCAGATTGCCAATATTGTTCAGGCTCAGTTGCTGTTTTTGGAGAGTACAGATTCAGCAAAAGATATTCAAATATACATCAACTCGCCCGGTGGTGGAGTTTATGCCGGATTGGGAATTTATGATACCATGCAATTTATAAAACCGGATGTAGCCACAATATGTACAGGAATGGCTGCTTCTATGGGTGCTGTTTTGTTATGTGCCGGTGCAAAGGGAAAACGCAGTGGATTGCCGCATTCCAGGGTAATGATCCATCAACCTTTGGGCGGTGCACAAGGCCAGGCCAGCGATATTGAAATTACAGCACGCGAAATCCTGATCCTTAAAAAGGAATTATATGATATTATTTCTAAACATTCCGGGCAGCCTTATGATAAATTGGTGGAAGACAGCGATCGTGATTTTTGGATGAAAGCCGACAAAGCGAAAGAATACGGTATGATTGATGATATTTTAATGAGAGAATGATATAATGTGTTTTGAATTTTCTTATCCGAATTATAATAACCGGAATAGGAATTTTGAAACCTGAAAAGAAAAATGATGGCGAAAAATGAACTAGAATGTTCCTTTTGTGGAAGGAAAAAACCCGAAACAGATCTCTTAATTGCCGGTCTTGACGCGCATATTTGCGATAAATGTATAGAGCAGGCACATGGGATCGTTTTAGAAGAATCAAAACAGGGAGAAGACAAAGAGTTGTCGGCAGATCTAAAATTGAATAAACCAAAGGCCATTAAGGCATTTTTGGACGAATATATAATTGGCCAGGATGCCACCAAAAAAGTGATGTCCGTAGCAGTTTACAACCACTATAAGAGATTGATGCAACCTAAGAGCGATGATGATATTGAAATTCAAAAAAGCAATATTATCATGGTGGGGGAAACAGGAACCGGAAAAACCCTGATGGCTAAAACCATTTCCAAAATGCTCAATGTACCCCTTGCAATTGTGGATGCCACGGTGCTTACAGAAGCAGGATATGTGGGAGAGGATGTGGAAGGGATTTTAACCAAATTACTTCAGGCAGCAGACTATAATGTTGAAAAAGCCCAACGAGGGATTGTTTTTATAGATGAAATTGATAAGATTGCTCGCAAAAGTGACAATCCATCAATTACCCGTGATGTTTCCGGAGAGGGAGTACAACAGGCCCTTTTGAAATTATTGGAGGGAACCACAGTAAATGTTCCGCCAAAAGGAGGCAGGAAACATCCCGATCAAAAATTTATTGAAGTTGAAACCGAAAATATCCTGTTTATCGCAGGTGGAGCTTTTGACGGAATTGAGCGAAATATCAGCAAGCGTTTGAATATGCAGGCTGTGGGATTTAGCGCTTCCAAAAGCGATGAGAAAGTTGAACGCACCAATTTATTGCAGTATATCATCCCAAAAGATTTAAAGGATTTTGGTTTGATTCCTGAGATTATAGGTCGTTTGCCTGCACTCACTTATATGAATCCATTGGACAGGGTGGCTTTGCGGGCAATTTTAACCCAGCCTAAAAATGCCATCATCAAGCAATATCAAAAATTGTTTGAAATGGACGATATAGCTTTTGAAATTACCGACGAAGCACTGGAATATATTGTAGAACGAGCAATAGAGTATAGATTAGGGGCCAGGGGATTGCGTTCGCTTTGTGAGGCCATTTTAACCGATGCAATGTTTGAACTTCCGGATAGCAAAGAAACCAGTTTATTGGTTACCAAAGTATATGCAGAAGCAAAATTGAACAGATCTACCATCAGTATGTTGAAAGCGGTTTCTTAGATTTTAAATATCTGCCATCGCCTCAGGCTTACTTTTGAGAATAAATATAAAAGCCATCCGGATAATTCCCGGATGGCTTTTTTTGTTTTCCACCAACTTTTCCAAACTTTTGGACTTTAGAAAAGTTAAACTTCATGGATAACCAGTCTTAATTCTTCCTGGTTTCTAAACCTCGGAGGGATATATCAATTTGAGATTGAAGCTTTTTTCATTTTTCCCGGTTTACAACAAATTAGTCTTGATTCCTGTTCTGAGGTGAGACGCAATGGATAGCCCGCATCTCAAAACTTATCCGGAAATAACCTCAGTAGTTTTTAGATTAGTTTATCTCCAATTATACCTGCCAAGAACCCAAAGGTAGCCCCAAGAGAGGAAAAATAACTCTTCTCTAAATTACTTTCGGGAATAATATCTTCTATTAATAGGTATAAGATTCCGCCACTGGCAAAAATCATTAGATGTGCAGTTAAAATTGGAGAATCACTTAACAGAAAGTATCCTGCCAAGGCTCCAATAATCCCAAAAAAGCTCAGGAAAAAGAATATCACTAAAGTTTTTTTAACGGTGAATCCAGATTGAATCAGATCTCGGAATGCGTTAAATGATTCTGGTAAGTTTTGAATCCCAATGAATATTGCTAAAAGTGTTGCCATCTTTGAGTCAATAACGAAGACTGCTCCCAGTACAATAGCTTCAGGAACAAAATCTAACAGCATTGCTAATAATGTGGCAGTTTGTCCCACTTTTTTCTTTAGATATAGGTCGATGAACAAAAAAATGACCGCTCCGGCTACAAATGAAATAGCCATAGGCAATAAATTTAATTCCTCCATTCCTTTTGGAATTAACACCAGCGACAATGCAGATAAAATAATACCCGCACCAAAAGACATTATTGTCTGTGTGATTTCATATTTGACAGGACTTTCTTTTAAGTGATGGTTAAAATAATACGCCAAAAGCCCCCCTAGGAAAACAGTTATTCCTGAAAATCCAGATAAAAGAATGATTTTCTGTATCATATTTAATTTAAAAGTTATTGTTTAATTCATCAAATGAAGTAAAACTCTTATTTCCGGCTAAATATAATTGATTTTACTGACCGGTATGGAATATGCCAGCCTTATTGTTTTTTTTGGAGTTATTTAATCTGTTAACACGAATGAATCCTGCTCAG
>JBBRGD010000283.1:0-3532 GCA_038241065.1 Flavobacteriales bacterium | reverse complement strand
AAATTACACCCAATTTAAAAAAATTTACAACCAGGTAAAGTTGAATCTGGATAAAATGAAGACTGATTTGGAAGTAGTTCAAGCCGAAGAACAGTGCGTGGAGGATTCCATCCGGGATGCGGAAGCTATCATTGATTCTTTAAGAGAAAGTCCTCAGATAAATCGGAAATTAATCGACAGTTTAAAATTGATACCTGCACAAAGTGAAATGAAATATGAAGATGAATATTAATTTTAATGTTCTTTTCTGAATATTTTTCCAGTTTCAAGAATCACTTCCTTTATTGGAGTATATTTAAATGAAAATTCCGATTTTAACTTCGTTGAGCTATAAAAAGAATTTTTGAACAGCGATTTATAATCTTCCCGGGTAATAAATTTTTTAGTTCCAAACAGGAAATTGGATATAGACTGATAAATCCATCCTATAAAGACCATCCAGGGTTTTAAGGGTTTTTTCGGAGAGGGTTTTTGAATGCTTTCCGCTACAAGTCCCAATACTTTTGTAAAGCTCAAATTTTCAGCAACCACTATATATTGCTCATTTTGGATGTTTGATTGCATCACAGTAATCACAGCATTTACCACATCCTGTACCCCAACAAATCCTGTTGTTTTTGGAAAATGGTAATTTAAACCTTTATCTATTTTATTAAATAATTGGCCGCTGCCTGTATTCCAGAAACCCGGACCCAATATAACTCCCGGATTCAGGATAATTGCCGGCACACCTTCCTGAGTACCTCGCCAAACTTCAATTTCGGCTCCGTGTTTTGAAATTGAGTATTCATTGTGGTATTTTTCCTGGTTCCAGGTAAAGTTTTCGGTCACAAATTTTTCGCCCAAGCTTATGTCCATCGTAGCTATTGAACTTATGTAGCAAAGTTTTTCAATCTTAAATGCGACACACAAATTGACAATATTGGCCGTTCCTTCAATGTTTATTTTGCGCAAAGCTTTTTCATCAGAAGTGTCAAAAGATATCAATGCAGCACAATGGTAAACGCTGGTAATTCCTGTAAAAGCTTCTGTTAAGGCCGGAATATTATTCAGGTCGGCTTCCTTCCATTCAATTTTACTTAATAAAAAGTCAATTTCATCAGCAGGAATATAATAGGAAAATACCTTCTTTACAGCCTGAAGATCACTGTCTTTTCTATGAATTGCCCGCACTTTTTTGCCTGATTTCACTAATTCGAGCAACAAATGCGATCCTACTAAACCTGTTCCACCGGTTACTAAAATCATGGGGTAAATATAGCCATTTCAATTTAGGAAAAATCACAGTTATTGGTATCTTTACCGCTGTTTTAAGTGAGAATTCCCGTTTTACAAATTTTTTTTGGGTTTCATGAGGAGCTGTCCCTAAATTACTGAAATTCGATTTTTCCGGAACCATTTCTGAAAGAAAAACTGATCCGGAACTTTCAAAATATATAAATGAATATGGAAATGAATTTTGTTGAAGAAATCACCTGGCGTGGAATGCTGCACGACCTTATGCCTGGAACCGAAGAACATTTAATGGAAGAAATGCGATCTGCTTATGTAGGTTTTGATCCAACCGCAGATTCCCTGCATATTGGCAATTTGGTTCCTATCATGTTACTGGCACATTACCAGCGTTGCGGGCATAGACCGGTTGCCTTGGTTGGAGGAGCTACAGGAATGATAGGGGATCCTTCCGGAAAATCGAGCGAACGAAATTTACTTGATGAAGCTACCCTGCGCCATAATCAAAAATGTGTTCGCGAACAGTTATCCCAATTTTTGGATTTCACATCAGGATCCAAGAATGAAGCCTTGATGGTGAACAATTATGATTGGATGAAGGATTTAGGATTTCTTGAATTTATCAGGGATGTGGGAAAACACATTACGGTAAATTATATGATGTCTAAGGATTCTGTTAAGAACAGATTATCTGGAGAGTCTACTGAAGGAATGTCCTTTACAGAATTCACATACCAATTGGTACAAGGTTACGATTTTGTTCATTTATATAAAACCCATGGCTGTACCCTTCAAATGGGCGGAAGTGACCAATGGGGCAATATAACCACCGGGACAGAGCTTATTAGAAGGATTGGAAATGGAAAGGGTTATGCGCTTACTTGCCCTTTGATTACCAAGAGCGATGGAAGCAAATTTGGAAAAAGTGAAAGTGGGAACATCTGGTTAGATTCTAACAGGACATCTCCTTATAAATTTTACCAATATTGGTTGAATTCCAGTGATGAGGATGCCGAAAAATATATTAAAATATTCACTTTTTTAGATAAAGAAACTATTCAGAAACTTATCTCACAGCATAAAGAAGCTCCTCATATGCGTTTGCTTCAGAAGGCTTTGGCAAAAGAAGTAACTATTACGGTTCATAGTGAAGAGGAATATGAAAATGCCGTAAAGGCCTCTGAAGTTTTATTCGGAAAAAGTACGGCAGGCGACTTAAAAAACTTGGATGAGGCCACATTGTTGGATGTATTTGAAGGCGTGCCACAAGCTGAAATTTCACGGGCTGAAATAGAATCCGGATTAGAAATGGTAGCGGCCCTTTCAGCAAAAACAAATTTTCTGAAATCAAACGGGGAGGCGAGAAGATCCTTAAAAGAAAATGCGATTTCGGTGAATAAAGAGAAAGTGGGAGAGGATTATCAAATTACATCCTCCGATTTGATCAATAATAAATACATTATTTTAAATAAGGGAAAGCGCAATACCTATATTATAAGGGTTGTATAAATTACAAAACCCCTTTAAACAGGTGTTTAAAGGGGTTTCAACTAACTAACCAATCTAATATGAAAAATTTCACTTAGCTTATTGTAAACAAAAATCTAACCAAAAATTCTGCTTACATTGATTTTGTCGGCAGAAATTCAAATAATTACAATTTTAACGAAATATTAACATTTATCCTCTCCTATTAGGTAAGTTCATAAAATTTTATTGCTGAGACAAGTCGTTCACTTTTCAAATAAACTATTCTTTTTTGCTTATTAACAGTTCATTTTTTTTCTTTAATTGATTGTTCGCAATTAGTATTAATAAAAGAACGGCTTCAAGCTTAAATAGGCAATTCGTGTTTCTAACTCTTTTACTCACCAAGGCGCACTCAAAGTAGAGATTCTTCCTCGCCCAAAAGCTCGTTCAGAATGACAAAAAAAGAGAAAAGCTCGTTCAGAATGACAAAAAACTCCCCGGCATGTCCTTCTGAACGCAGTGAAGAATCCTGCATATTCAATGGGCAAATCATGTTTCTAACTCTTTTGCCTAATCGTATTAATCTTCAAGGCGAACTCAAAGTAGGGATTCTTCCTCGCCCAAAAGCTCGTTCAGAAGGACAAATTAAACAGTTAAACAAATCAACGAATAAACATTAAAAATGGCTCGTTCAGAATGACAAGAAACTCCCCGGCATGTCATTCTGAACGCAGTGAAGAATCCTGCCTTAATTCATACCAGGTAAGTTGTTCCGTATCCGATTAATGTTCATTTATACTGCTCCTCATAGTACTCCTGATACTTCCCA
>JBBRGD010000282.1:0-3544 GCA_038241065.1 Flavobacteriales bacterium | reverse complement strand
CTGAATTTCAGCATTGTATAGTGGTCCCATTGATTTGACTTTCGTTGATAACTATATCTATCATTATATTATAGAGGAATTTTTTTGATTCGCTAAAGAAGTGCAGTTGGTGTAAACCAAATTGTATGAAAATTTTGTCCCGCCTGCGGGACGAAATCGAATAGCAAGAGGATAACACGCTGCGCGATGTTAATCGATTTCTATGATTTTCAAGATACTGTATATCAATAGTTTAAAATTTAATAAGTTAGGAAATAATCCACCCTAGTGGATATACCCCTCTGGAAAGATCAGTTAAATCAAGGATAGCGATAGCCACCAAACTTTAAAACAGTACCCATGAAGATAAAATCAAGACTTCAAGTAAAATTAAGTACGGCAAACAGGTTTCGGGAGTTTTCTCAAAAAAACAACAGCAACCAATCAGAAACTTTAGACCTTATGCTGGACTTTTTTGAGAAAAATAACCTTTCTCCCTTTGAAACTTTAGTCCCTTCAAAAGTGAGCTTGGAAAACTTAATTAAAAAAAGAATCAATGGTATGATTGCCATAATATGGGACATAGAAAAAAATCAAACCAAACCCACAACTGCTATGCTACAGGCATTACTCGAACAGGAAGAACCAAAAAAGAAACCATTGTTGGTAGAGAAAAAACGAACTACCGGCAACCAGCCCAACTACCGGGAACACAACAGGTAAAAATAAAAATCAGTTATCTATGTACATCACTATTACACAACAAAAACTGGCACCGAAATTTTTGTGGCCAACACCGGTCTTTCCCAGAATCCAGGTGGTCAATTTACCTTGCTCACCTGATCCATTCCAGAATAACAAGCAATTTCAGGATCAAATCAAGAAGGCTGAAATTTTCAGGTGCTGCGGAAAACAAACACATTGTGCCCATCAATTTTGATAGAAATTTGTTTTCTGTCTAATTGGGATGAGGCGGAATATTGTCTGAAAATTCCAATCTAAAAGCGCTGGCAGTTTCAATAATGAACAGCTTAACTAAATCATCGAAATTATAAAGCATTATTTGTACTGATGGCAGGAATAGTTTGTGAGATTTTGAGAGTTTTGGTGAGGGAAATGCTGGGATTTTTTTGGAAAAAATAATGTTTAGAATAACAGGCATCCCGGAGTATGGAAGGTTTAGCCAACATAATTTATAAAAAAAGGGATCAAGTCAAATTATTCTGTTTAAGCAAAAATTGTGGTTAATCTATAAAGAAAGAATTCTACATTTTTAACTCCTCTAAATTGGGACCTAAAGACTTTAACCTTTGCGTTAAAAGATTAAAGCCAAAAAAAAATGAGCGAAACACTATGGTTTTCGCTCCTTCTTATTCATTTTGATTTCAAATTATTTTAAAGGACTTTTTTAGTACCCTCAACTTAACCCCGGCTTTTCTATTTTTTACTGGAAGTATTAGCTTTCACAAGAATTTTGGAACTATTATTTTTAATTTATAATACTAAATCAACAAATTAATTCGGTATTTGATATAATAGTATCTGTTAATGATATGAAACTATTGCTTGTATAAGTTCTTCATTATTAAATTTGTTGGAATATTATTAGGGAGTAATGCAAAATTTTCCTCTAACAATTAAGTTGTGATAAAAATTGTAGGTAAAGCATCAGCTTTAAAATTAATAAATATGAAAATGTACAGTATAAAATCCATATTGTTATTAAGTTTAGGTATTCTTTCATGTGTATCTTTTAATAACAAAACAGATTATAAACATGAAACTCAAGGCAAAAAAGTATATAATATTGTGGATTACGGTGCAGTAGCAGATGGTAAAACCTTAAACACAATAGCAATACAAGCAGCTATTGATGCTGCTCATAAAGCCAAAAATGGAGGAAAAGTTATTTTTCCAAAGGGAACGTTTTTATCGGGAAGTATCGAAATAAAAAGTAATGTAGATATTCTTTTTCAAGATGATGCCATACTTTTAGGAAGTACCAATCCAGAGGATTATAAAGCTATGGATTCTGAAGGCAGGCCAAGTTCTCCTAAAAATGATGATAATTCACAGTTGGCATTGGTTTTAGCACATAAAGCAAATAATATTTCTGTATCAGGAAAAGGTCTAATTGACGGTCAGGGTAGAGCATTGGCTTTAAATATTGATAGTTTACATCATGCCGGTGTTCGTATTGACCCGAATTATAGTTATGTAAATATGAGACCGAACGAAACTGTTCGTCCCAAATTATTCCGATTCTCCCAATGTAATCAAGTAGATATTACAGATTTAGAAATTAAAAACGGAGCCTGTTGGGGGCTGTCGTTTGAACTGTGTAAAGATTTGACTCTCGATAATCTAAAAATAACCAACCGTGCTTACTGGAACAACGATGGCATAGACATTACCGATTCCCAAAATGTAAGAATTACCAATTGCAATGTGAATTCGGCCGATGATGGCATCTGTCTTAAATCTTACTATCCCGGACATTTCAACGACAATATCTATATAGCAAATTGTACCATACGTTCTAGTGCCAGTGCTATCAAATTTGGAACAGCTTCCTATGGAGGCTTTAAGAATGTAACAATTGAAAATATTAAAATATACGATACCTTCCGTTCTGCCATTGCATTGGAGTCAGTAGATGGAGGAATTATCGAAAATATAAACATAAGCAACATCGAAGCCACCAATACGGGTAATGCGATTTTTATTCGTTTGGGACATCGTGACGGAGAAACACCTGGTATAATAAGAAACGTGCATATTAAAGATTTAAAAGTGCAAATTCCTTTTGGACGACCAGATATTGATTATGATATGCGGGGACCGGAAGTCGGTTTTTTCCACAACCCGTTTCCTTCTTCCATTGTAGGCTTGCCAGGTCACGAAATTGAGAACGTTGTATTGGAAAATATTGAAATTTCTTATCCTGGAAGAGCTTCCAAAGGTATGGCTTACGTTCCATTGAGTAGATTAGAACAAGTACCTGAAAAAGTAAAAAATTATCCTGAATTTGATATGTTTGGAGAATTACCAGCGTATGGTTTTTATGTAAAGCACGCAAAAGGACTAATTTTTAAAAACGTTAAGCTTACTTTAGATAATGAAGATTTTAGACCTGCTTTTGTTTTTGATGATGTGGATGGTATAAAAATGGAGCAAGTAATATTGCCAGAACCTATAAAAAATCAAATTATTTGGTATAATTCAAAAAATCCCCAATTTGATGCTAAAGCACTTTCAGCTAAAAAAGAATTATAAAATAAGAAACAATCAATAAGTCATGGTTAAATTTATAAGTTTATTGTCGAGGATTAGATTTCTAAAATTCAGTTCAATAAAGTCTTTTTTAGTACTTATTTTTTTAGTTACTACTTCTATGTTTGCTCAGGAAACTGTTTTAAAAACATTAGATTCTCCAATTATTTTTAAAGGAAATGATTCTATTGCTTATCGAGACCCTGCAATACTTTATAACAATGAAATTTTTTATCTTTTTTTTTCGATGGTTAAAAGTGAAGCGGATGGAAAGGTATATTCTTATACAGCC
>JBBRGD010000281.1:0-3567 GCA_038241065.1 Flavobacteriales bacterium | reverse complement strand
TATTAATAATTGGAGCTTTTTGCTGTATTTCGGCTTTCCTCATCTTCTATTTAATAAAGAAAACTATGGGATTGCGAATGGATCGTCAGGGCGAAGCAGAAGGTCTGGATATTCACGAACACGGAATGGATGCCTATGCCGAATTCGGGATGGCCGAGAAAAAATATTAAACAATTTTATCACAATAAAAAGGAGCGCTTGTCGGAGCGCTCCTAAATGCAATTTTCATTATAAAAACCTTGTTCAAATCATTTCAAATAATCAAAAAAGTTTAAATCATGAAACAAATCACATTTACAAAAATCCGAATAATTTTATTTATCGCCGGCTTTGGCTTGATAAATAATACCATTAAAGCACAGGAAACTGAAGGCGTAGAAGGAGTGTTATCTAATATTAGCATAAGTGGGTCTGTAGATTCTTATTTCAGGACCAATTTTAACGGACTTAATAAATTTGAATTTGATGAAAATGGAGATGAAATAGGATCCCCACAGGCTCCCGCAACATCGTTTGCCAACGATCCAGGGTTTGCCATTGGAATGGCCAATATTATTTTAGGCTATGAAGGGGAAAAGGTTGGTTTTGTAGCCGATCTGGTATTTGGACCAAGAGGGGAAGATGCCGTTTTTCTTTCCGGACCTTCAACCAATATTATCAACCAGTTATATGGTTATTACATGGTGAGCGATAAAGTTAAATTGACCCTGGGTAACTTCAATACATTTTTAGGTTACGAAGTAATCTCACCGGCGGGCAACTTCAACTATTCAACTTCATATATGTTTTCCTACGGGCCATTTTCTCATACCGGGCTTAAAGCAGATTTTGCTTTCAATGATAGCTGGAGCGGGATGTTGGCAATTATGAATCCAACAGACTGGACAGAATTTAATCCTTTCGGCCTTTATTCCTTTGGTGGACAACTTGGGTATTCCAATGATTCCGGAAGTGCTTATTTGAATGTGATCTATGGAGAACAAGCGCCAGATTCAGACGCGACTTTTCAAATAGACCTAACTACCGGATGGGATATTACTTCTGCCTTTTATCTTGGATTGAATACTACATATAATACTACCGATGGCTCAGGATTTTATGGAGCCGCTTTGTATCCACAAATTAAAGCTACCGAAAATTTTGCTGTAGGACTTAGAGCCGAATATTTTAAAGAACTTGAAGATGGCGGTCCTGTTTATGGTGCCGATGTGAGGGCTGTGGATTTTACCCTTACAGGAAATTATTCTGTTGGAAATCTGTCCATTAAGCCTGAACTAAGACTGGATAACGTTTCTGAAAATGTTTTTATAGATAAGGATTTGGTTCCGACAGATAACTTATCTTCTTTTATATTGGCGGTAGTCTATGCTTTTTAGGATAAACTTAAAAAAATATTTAAGTACAAGGAATGTCGATTTTGGATTTCTGATTTTCAGTTACTTCTAAATCGTGAACCGTTAATAGAGATTTGATATTCGTGTATTCGTGGCTAAAATCCATAAATACGCTTTATAGCCACGAATGCACTAATAATTCTATAAAATCCCTATTGGATGCTTTCAAGTGAAATACTGAAAATTAAACAAAAGAATTTAAGAAAAAGGAATGCCGATTTTGGATTTCTGATTTTTGAATTCTGAACCTAGAATTTTGAATTTTTACTAAAAGCCTTAACCCCAACCGGGATTTCATCAGCCAAATGGTTTTCACGCGGGGGAATAGGACAGGAATATTTTCCGTTATAAGCACAATATGGATTGTACGCTTTATTGAAATTGAGAATTATGGAATCACCCTCCGGTATCCTTATGTCCAAATATCGTCCGCCGGAGTAGGTGGTTTCGCCATTAGTCTTATCTGTAAAAGGCAAAAATAAATAGTCCACATATTCAGGTTTTTTGATTAATTCCTGATTTTGATAGATATTCAGCTTAATAGTTTTAGCCTTAAGTTGAAAATATACTTCCCCGTATTTTACGTAAACCGGCTTTCTATCGGTGGTGGTGGGCATCGCAAAAGGAGCTTCAGCCGGAGTTCGCACAAACTGCGCTATCAGGATAAAACTAGTATCGATATCAAAAAATTCCAATCCTTCAAAATTCTTCAAATCATTATCTGAAAGTGGAGATTCATCGGGATTTTTGAAATCGGCATTTATTTGAAACTGAAATTCCTCAATGCTTCTAATTTTGTCGGAGGATTGCGCAAAAGTATTCGTTATACATCCCAGAATAATAAGTAAAATAATTTGTTTCATTATCTAAGTTTCACTTTACAAATTTGGTTTATTTTTTTCAATACCAACTTCCGATTTAAAAAATAATTGCTACTGAAATTTGTTTAGTTTTGAATCTTATTAATTCAGAATGTTTCAGAAATTTTTCCGGTATTATATCAGTTCTTTCAGCGACCTGAGAAGAGAGGTTTGGCTTTTGGCTCTAATTACCTTGATCAACCGGGCCGGAACCATGGTAATCCCGTTTCTTTCACTTTATCTTACCAAAAGCAGGGTATTTTCGCTGGAAGAAGTAGGTTGGATCCTAACATTTTTCGGCATAGGTTCGGTGGCAGGTTCCTGGCTGGGCGGAAAACTGGTAGATTCCGTAGGACATTATAAAACCATGGCCGGAAGTTTACTGATATCTTCAATCCTTTTTATATTGTTGCAGTTCCCTGTTTCATTTTGGGGAATTTGCACAGGTATCTTCCTGGTAATGTTGGTAGCTGATACTTTTAGGCCTGCGGTATTTGTAGCAATAAGCGCTTATAGTAAACCCCAAAACCGTACGCGATCCATCACCCTGATTCGTTTGGCCATAAATCTCGGTTTTGCGGCAGGGCCTGCCGTAGGCGGATTGATTATTGCCGGGGCGGGTTACAGCGGCTTGTTCTGGGTAGATGGGATCACTTGTTTTGCCGCAGGGATTTTACTGTTAAAGCTCCTTCATCCAAAGAGGGCGATAGAAAACGTCAAGGAAATCAAATTGGACCCACAGGCAGTTTTAAAGGACAAACCTTATCTTATTTTTATCGCCGCGATGATCCTGTTCGGATTTATTTTCCTCCAATATTTTTCAACCATGCCCTTATTTTATGCTGAAAAGCATGGGCTTTCCGAATTTGAGATCGGGTTATTACTCGGTCTTAACGGACTATTGATATTTTTACTGGAAATGCCTTTGATCAAATACCTTGAAAACCGCCATCGCTCTGCTATATTTCATGTAATATCCGGAACATTATTAGTAGGACTGAGTTTTGTGGCGATTAATTCTACAGGTTGGATCGGGATTCTTTTGGTTGGGATATTATTTATGACCCTGGGAGAAATGATTGCATTTCCGTTTTCAAACAGTTTTGCGCTTCATAGATCTGACCGCGGAAAACAAGGTTCATATATGGCTCTTTACAGTATCGCTTTTTCAGTAAGCCACATTTTTGGCCATAATTCCGGAATGCAACTGATAAGTAAATTTGGTTATACGTTTACCTGGAATGTAATGATTGGCCTGTCTGTAATTTCCTGCGGATTGCTGGTCTGGCTAAGACACATTCTGAAAAAGGAAG
>JBBRGD010000280.1:0-3574 GCA_038241065.1 Flavobacteriales bacterium | reverse complement strand
AGGCCGGGAGGGGCTTCCTTATTGTTGAAATCTAAGGACTCGAACCTCGCTATATCTAGACCCACCCGGGATTTCTGTTTTTTCAATCTGTTGTTGTGAACGTTGTTTTTCTAAGCGGCTGCAAATATACAACCCTTTTTTAATAACCGGCAAACTTAATTGAAGTTTTTTTGATTCTTTTTTTTAGTCTAAAACCGAGTGAAAACCAAAACTTTTCGTACTTCAAAACAATTGTCAATCAATGAACTTTTTTCTTAGCCTTAAACCTTCTCCGGCTTTTCTCTAAGCGGCTGCAAATATACGACCCTTTTTTTCTAACCGGCAAACTTAATTGAATTTTTTTTGATTCTTTCTCAGTTTAAATCAAAACCGAAAACCAAATCACCTCTTCTCCAAAACCCCTGCCAATCAATGAACTTTCTTCTTATCCTCAAACCCTCTCAGGCCTTTGTCTAAGCGGCTGCAAATATACAACCCTTTTTTTAATCCCGGCAAACTTATTTGAAGTTTTTTTTGATTAAAAAACCGACTCTTAAATAAAGCCTGTTTCTTTTGAAATCCGCACCAGTCAATGAACCTCGCTCCTCAAAACTCCTTACGGTGTCGCCCTAAGCGGCTGCAAATATACACCCTCATTTTACTTTCTGACAAGCTTTTTTTAATATTCTTTTTGAGATATTCTTAATGATATGGTACTGGGGAAGTTATATCGCAAAAAAAATGCGGCATACTGATGATTGACCGGTTTTGAGATTGAAAAACCCGTTTAAAATGACAAAAAGATTGCTTCATTTCATTCGCAATGACAAACTAACAGGTTAAACAAATCAACGAATTTACGATTATGGATGTGTAATTGTTTAACTGTTGAATTGTTGAATTGTAGGGATTCTTCCTCGCCCAAAAGCTCGTTCATAATGACAAAAAAAGGGAATACCTCCCCTGAATTGTCATCTGAACGTAGTGAAGAACCCCGCGTACTCATTGGGCAAATCATGTTTGAAAAGCGATAAAAGTTTCACACTCATATTTTCACACATACCTTAGGGATTCTTCCTCACCCAAAAACTCATTCAAAATGATCAAACTAAACGGTTAAACAAATCAACGATTAAACAAATAAACTCTGAAAAATTGCTATTTTTTAATAACCCCGAACCTACTTGCGTTAGGGATTGCAGCGGTAGCTTTTAAAAATGGCAATACCATTTTTAAAACTACAAGCGTAAAGCCCGACCCGACCGCAGGAAGGGAAACGCCCAAAAAAGGAGGATTAATAAATTATCGGATATTATTCATCGCCGTCCATTTATTGGTGAGTTCCAAAAACTTGAATTTTAACGGACTTGGTTGAGGCTCCAGAATTTTGGCCTGAAAGGATCGCTGCAAAATATCTTCTATTAAATAGTCCTCTTTATTAGATTCAGGGTTGTATTCCTCTTTGAGCGAAATATCAAATATACTGGCGGTGGTATTATACCAAAAAGCCCTCCACCCGCTTTTCAGGTTTTTAATCAAATTAAAGGTGGTGACACCGGTTTGGCGATGAACTAGTTTTACCAAGATTTGCCCTTCAGTATGGGTAAGTTTTTTCAACTCGGCTGAGAACTCTCCTTCTATATAATCCTGTACTATTTTAGTATATTTTTTTTGTTGACGTTTTGATTTGATCTGATCCAATCTGGAGTTGAGCTCTATTAACCTTTCTGAAGCAAGTTTGGCGTAAGGATAGACTTTTCGGGTTTTTCTTCTCAATATCAAATAAGTTCTCCGATCCTGATCTGATTTGAATTTCAATGGGTTTAAAATAATTACTTCCTCCAAATCAATACTTTCCCGGAGGATTGAATCCCCCATAACAATAAAGTATGCCCTTTCAAGTGAGTCTTTGGCAGCCACTGTATTCTGGGCCGAAGCATTTAAAAGGACAAAAAACAATAAAAATGTAACAAGTAGCTTCAAAGCACAAACATTTTAAAATTATACTTTCTATAAACCAAAACCATTCCAAATTTACAAATTATCGGTTGAATTGCATTTAATTCTTAGTAAATTCGTCAAAAATAATCTTATATGAAATGAGCATAACAGAAACATAATACCAACACATGAACCTGCCTGCAGGCGGAGATTTATGAGAATTCGCCCCGACAGCTATCGGGGAATCAATAAAAAACAATAAATATTTATATATGAAACAGTTGGAAATACTCGATGAAAAATCGGTTAAATTTTTAGAAAAATACCTTAATAATGCTTCACCCACAGGCTATGAATGGGAGGGTCAAAAATTATGGATGAAATACCTCGAGCCTTATGTAGATGAATTTATTACTGATACCTATGGTACGGCCGTTGGAGTCATAAATCCGAAAGCCAAATTTAAAGTTGTAATTGAAGGCCACGCTGATGAAATTTCGTGGTATGTAAATTATATCACAGACGAGGGATTGATCTATGTTATACGAAATGGAGGAAGTGATCATCAAATAGCTGCCTCCAAACGTGTAAATATTCACACCAAAAAGGGAATTGTACAAGGGGTATTTGGATGGCCCGCTATTCATACCAGGAATAAAGATAAAGAACTACCGCCAAAACTGGACAATATTTGTATTGATCTTGGCTGCAGTTCAAAGGATGAAGTGGATGAATTAGGAGTGCATGTGGGCTGCGTGATTACTTATCCCGATGAATTTTTTATTTTAAATGAAAACAAATTTGTGTGCCGCGGACTCGACAATAGAATGGGCGGATTTATGATAGCCCAGGTTGCCCGGTTATTAAAGGAAAATAAGAAAAAACTGCCTTTTGGATTGTACATTACAAATTCGGTACAGGAGGAAATAGGATTGCGCGGGGCCCAAATGATCACACATCGTATAAAACCGGATGTTGCAATTATTACTGATGTAACCCACGATACCACAACACCTATGATAAGCAAAATAACCAATGGTTATGCAAAAATTGGGGCAGGTCCGGTGATTTCCTATGCCCCATCAGTACAAAATAAATTGCGTGAGTTATTGATTGAAACCGCAGAGAAAAAAGAGATTCCTTTTCAGCGTAACGCTTCCTCCAGCATGACAGGAACCGATACCGATGCATTTGCCTACAGCAACGGCGGGGTAGCATCTGCACTTATTTCCTTACCGCTCCGTTATATGCACACCACTGTAGAAATGGTTCACAAAACAGATGTGGAAAATGTGATCAGGTTAATTTACGAGAGTTTATTGAATATAAAAGATGGAGATACTTTTAGTTACTTCGAATAAATAACTAAATTCCTTACCTATTTAATTGGTTCTAATTAAGGATCTGTCTAGAAATAACCTGCCCGTTTCTACGGGTTCTTTTGCTCGTCAACTGCGTTAAAAATACTCGCCATAGCTATTGTTATGTCTGCGTTTTTCGCCTTATTAGCGAACAAAATAAATTGCGTGAGTTATTGATTGAAACCGCAGAGAAAATAGAGATTCCTTTTCAGCGTAACGCTTCCTCCAGCATGACAGGAACCGATACCGATGCATTTGCCTACAGCAACGGCGGGGTAGCATCTGCACTTATT
>JBBRGD010000279.1:0-3586 GCA_038241065.1 Flavobacteriales bacterium | reverse complement strand
CTAATGTTTAGCGCGGGAAGATCCATACTTATTTCAAAATCATTGTCAAACATCTTGTTTAAATTCATAAGTCCCATGCTGGGTTTAAAAAAGTCGGCAAAAAATGGATCTCTGGACATTAATGATCCACCAATTCGTGGTGAAATTCTTTTGTTGGATTTTACGAGTGACATAATAAATGTATTTAAATTATTAATAATCAGAATGGTGTAATAAATCCTAAGGTAGGCTGGAAACTGGAAAAAAACAATGACAAATGTCAGTAACCCCTTGCGGAAGTTTAAACTTTTATAAAGCTGCTGTTAAATTGTTGAAATGAGTGAGCGCCTGTTCATTTTCCAATTAATTTGAAACAATTGCAGTATCTTTAAGTAGTCATCTTATTTCCGGGAAATATGAAAAAAAGCATATCATTGATTTTTGATGAGAAAGACAAAGGCTATATCCCATTTTCTTCAGGTAATATAATGTTTACAGAGGGAATAATTCTGGCAGGGGACATAGGAGGTACCAAAACCAATTTGTCCCTGTTTAAGCTGAAGGGCGGAAAGCTTTTCCTTATGCTTGAAAAAACTCTTACTACCCGGAATTTTCCTTCTTTTGAAGCTATTCTTAACTCATTTATAAAAGAAGAAAAGGAATTAGCTGAAATTGATTGCATCTGTCTGGGAGTGGCTGGTCCTGTAATTGAAGGAAAAGTATCCGGCACCAATTTTCCCTGGGAGCTTAGCGAAGAAGAAATTAGGAAAACTACCGGGGTATCCCTTATTTTTTTGATCAATGATATGGAGGCGAATGCTTATGGGCTGGGCATCCTGAAAAAGGAAGAAAGGATAGAAATTAAAAAGGGTGCGCATCTTAGCGGAAATAAGGCGGTGATCTCTCCCGGCACAGGTTTGGGAGAGGCGGGAATTTACTGGGATGGAACCTATTACCACCCCTTTGCAACCGAAGGCGGCCACTGCGATTTTTGTCCGAGAAACGAGCAGGATATAGACCTGCTTAAATTTTTACAGGATCTGTTTGGACATGTGAGCTGGGAACGAATCATTTCGGGTCCCGGAATATATTCCCTCTATCAATTTTTGCTAAAGGAAAAGAACGAAGAAGAACCTGTATGGTTTCAGGAAAAGCTTGTGGGTAATACTCCCGCGGCCGTGATAAGCGAAAGCGCAAAAGAAGGGAATAGTCCAATTTGCACTGAAACTATGGGGCTTTTCTTTAGATATCTGGCCATAGAAACAGCGCAGATAGCCCTTAAATTCAAAGCAACCGGCGGCATTTATATCGGCGGGGGAATCATTCCTAAAGTATTGGACCTGCTGGACAAGGAAAAGTTTGTGGATAATTTTTTGCAGGTCAATCGCATGAATCCGCTTCTGGAAAAAATTCCAATTTATGTCATTACCAATGAAGATTCCCCCATTTATGGCGCTGCATTTTATGCCGCTATGCGGTTAAGTGAAAGTAGTGATAATAGCGGGTCAGGATTTTGATCATTTAAATTTTGGGGTTGGATTAGCTCTAATACCACAGGATATGGGAAGGATTTTGCTTAATCTTATAATATGCCTTTCAGGCAGTTCACGGCGTTGAAAAACCCAAAGTTATCGTGGCCACAAAACAATTAAATAATGCCATACAAATAAAGGTTTCGGGCAATGGTCCCGGCATTATAATAGTATTGGAGAAAAAGCTTTTTCAATGCAGGATTATGTAAACTTCGAAGGAGGTATCCTCGCTTTAATGGATAACCCGGGAGGCTTTAGCATTTATAACGATGATTTTTCCCGTTTCCTCCGAAATGAGGACTTTATCTACAGTAAAAATGATTTCGGGGCATTTAATATTGTCCAGAAGATAAATAACAAATTAGATCTTAATGCCTATACCATTGCTTCAGCAAATAAAATGGAGATGCTTGAAGAGAATACCATTACTTATGTAAATGATCGTATTGGATTAAATGAGTATAGAGAAACCCGTAACAACAATAATCTGTTCTTCTCTCTTAACAAATTTCAGCTTCGTTACATACCCAATGATAGAGAGGATCTTACCTATGACGCTTTTGTAAAAACATCTAATGCAGATGCTTTAGAGCAAATTTATTCTGAAACTCCCGAAAATTCCAATTTTATTAATTTTCAAAATGAGCCTACAGCAATAGATTTTACTCAGAATTTAAAATACAGCAAACAATTTTCATTTAAACATACCAGCACAGTTAGTATTGATTACAAATTTAGTAAGAATAATAACACTCGCAACTGGATCTTCGACAGGCCATTGTTCAGCGGAATAATTCCTTTTATTGAGGAAGAAGGGACTTATGAACTTTTGCAGAATACAGCTTCAAGATTAAACAGGGGAAATCTTGAAATTAAACATTATTGGGTGTTGAACAATACCACCCACATCTATCCAATTGTAGGAACAGAATTTTTAGATCAGCAATTCCACACCTGGGATGCACAAGTGCTTAATAATGGAGAAATAAATGATTTTAGAAATGCCGGATTTAATAACGATTTGGATTTTCAATTTGTTGACAGCTATGCTGGATTTCAGTATAAAGTGAAATTGGGAAAATTAATATTGAAGCCTGGATTGGTATACCACTTTTATTTATGGAATGCCATCCAGTCTAAAGAAGAGATTACCCACAACACCAAGCCGGTTCTATTAACCGATTTTGATGCAGAATATGAATTAAGAAGTTCTGTAAAACTACGTATGAAATACGGACTCAATTCCCGCTTTTCTGACGCTGCAAATTTTTCTAACCGATTACGACTTACAAGTTTTAACCGATTATTTATAGGAAATGAAGACCTGGAAAATGAACTTTTCCACACCGCTTCACTGAGCTATTATAATTTCAATGTGTTGAAGGGGATCTTTATCAATGGAAATTTGAACTATAATAAAAGGATACAATCTGTAACGAACACCACCATCATACAGGGTATTGATCAAATCACTACAGCAATTTATACTGATATTCCTGAAGAAACTTACAGCCTTAGTGGTTCATTTTCGAAAAAAATCAGTAACTACAAGTTTACCCTACAGGCCAATGGATCCCTTTCAAATTATCAAAGGATTATTAATAACGATCAACTTAATTACGAGAGTAATATTTATGGTTATATTTCCAAAATGGAAACTTCATTTAAAGATTTGCCTAATTTAGAAATTGGGGTACAACAGAGGTTTAATGAATTTCAATCTAATAACTTCTACAATAGCTTTGAGCAGGTGAATCCTTATGCAATTATAGAATACGATTTTTTGAATGATTTCATTTTAAAGGCAGATTATGCATATAACCTTTATAAAAATAAGGATTCGGGAGATATGAATCGCTTCCAGCTGGGCAACATGTCCCTCTATTATAATAAAGAAGATAGACCCTGGGGATTTGAAATTGATGTAAACAATGTTTTTAATACTCGGTTTAAAAGAAGCAACTCTTTTAGCCAATTCATTATTGCAGATCAACGAATTTATATACAGCCACGTACAATATTATTTAAGGTGTCTTATAATTTATAATAAAAGGAGAATAAAAAGGAGAAGAAAT
>JBBRGD010000278.1:0-3613 GCA_038241065.1 Flavobacteriales bacterium | reverse complement strand
GGTATCATCAACAACGATAACAACAGGCCTTTAAATAATTGTTTCATAAATTTTAAATTAGTTTAATTAAAAAAATCAACTTATATTCTCACTTCCAGATGTTAAAAGTATATAAAATTTATGTTAATATCTTGCGAGACTCCGCCAGCACTAGCACTACAACGTTATCGTGTTGAAAACTTTCTTATTTTAACAGTTATACGTTTATTTTGTGATATTTTTGCCGAATGAAGAATTTTGGCAATCTAAATTGAAAATGATATGAGAAGGAAACTGACATTAAAACAAATTGCAAGGGAATTAGATGTTTCAATTTCTACTGTTTCCAAGGCATTGCGTGATAGTCATGAAATAAGTAAAGATACCAGTGAAAAGATCAAGGCGTTTGCAAAATTTTACAATTATAAGCCCAACAATATAGCCTTAAGTTTAAAAAACAGAAAGACTAAAACCATCGGGGTCATTATTCCCGAGATCGTCCACCATTTTTTTACCACAGTGATTAGCGGGATTGAGCAGGTTGCAAATGAACAGGGTTACCATGTGATTATTTGCATGTCTAATAATTCTTTTGATAAAGAAGTGATCAATATGGAATTGTTGGCCAATGGCAGCATAGACGGGTTTATAATATCGGTTGCCAAGGAAACCCAACAAAAAAAGGATTATCACCACCTTACCGAGGTAATTAACCAGGGTATGCCCTTGGTGATGTTTGACAGGGTGATAGCAGAAATTAACTGCGATAAGGTAATTATAGACGATGTAATTGGAGCAAAAAAAGCGGTGCAGCGCCTGATAGATCTTGGCTGTAAAAACATTGCCGTTATCTCTACAGTAGATTATATAAGTGTGGGAAAACTGAGAACTCAGGGCTATATGGAGGCGTTGAATGAAAATGACATAGAGATCAATCAAAACCTCATTCTTAAAGTTGAAGATATTGAGAAGAGCGAAGAGGAAATAAAGGTTTTTCTGGCAGATAAAGATATAGACGGATTATTCGCGGTAAATGAACATTTTGCCATTTATGCAATTAAAGCTTTTACTGAACGGGGGTTGAAAATCCCTCAAGATGTTTCTGTAATCGGGTTTACAAATGGGGAATTATCCAAACTTTCTAACCCGGGCTTAACTACCGTTAGCCAGCACGGAGCTGAAATGGGTGCTCAGGCAGCCAGCCTTTTGATAAAAAAACTGGAGAGTACTCAGGATGATGAAGCCTTCCAAACAATAATCATTGAAACGAGCCTTGTGGAACGAAATTCGACAAAATATTGATTTTTTTTCTAAACTTTTAAAAAAATATTTATCTTTGCCAACCTTAAATACCAGTCAAAACTTATATTTTCACTTCCGTAAATATGTTTTGACAAGTCCTTGTGCTTGTCGTAGCAGTAAATTAAACTTACGATATGCAAAAACGCAACCTTAGTTTTTGGGAAATATGGAACATGAGTTTCGGTTTCCTTGGTATTCAATTTGGGTTCGCACTTCAAAATGCGAACACCTCCAGAATTTTTGAAACCTTAGGGGCAAATGTCGAGGATATTCCAATTTTATGGATCGCCGCTCCGGTTACAGGATTGGTGATTCAACCTATAATTGGTTATTTCAGCGACAGGACCTGGACCCGTTTTGGAAGGAGGCGGCCATATTTTTTAATTGGCGCAATTTTATCCTCCCTAGCCTTATTCATTATGCCAAACTCTCCCACATTGTGGGTTGCGGCGGGTACGCTCTGGATCATGGATGCGTCCATCAATATTTCCATGGAGCCATTCCGCGCATTTGTTGGTGATAATCTGCCGGAGCGCCAACGTACCTTGGGATTTTCAATGCAAAGTTTCTTCATTGGGATTGGAGCCGTGGTAGGTTCATTGCTTCCTTATATGTTTACCAACTGGTTTGGTGTGAGCAATACAGCCGCTGAGGGAATAATCCCCGATTCGGTAAAATGGTCTTTTTATGTAGGAGGAATTGTGTTTTTCCTTGCAGTTCTCTGGACTGTTATAAAATCTAAGGAATATACCCCGGCGGAACTTGCAGCTTTTGAAAAAGCCGATCTGGAGTTAAATCCCGAAAAGGTTTCAGAGGTTGATAGAGAAAGAAATCTGCGCATTCAATTCTTGACAGGTTTGGTCATGACAATTGTGGGGATTACAATCTCAATAATCATTTATTTTGCTGATCTCACCAAAGAGTTGTACATTTTATTTTTGGGATTATTTATTGTTGGCATTTTGTTCATGATAGTTTCAAAACTTCGCTCCAAGGATATTAGGAATGGTTTTACCATAATTATTACCGATATACTCAATATGCCCGAGACAATGAAACAACTTGCCTGGGTGCAGTTCTTTTCCTGGTTCGCCCTTTTTTCTATGTGGATATATACTACACAAGCGGTTACAGGACACGTTTTTGGCACAACCGATCCCACTTCAGTACTTTATAATGACGCTGCCGATTGGGTAACAGTCATGTTTACGGTTCAAAATGGAGTAGCTGCTGCTGTTGCATTTTTATTGCCGGTACTCGCAAGAAGGACCAGCAATAAATTCACTCATATGCTGGCATTAATCGCCGGTGGATTGGGATTGATATCCATCTATTTTCTAACAGATAAAGTTGGCCTGTTAATGGCCATGATCGGGGTGGGAATTGCTTGGGCCAGTATTTTATCCATACCTTATGCGATGCTTTCGGGATCGCTTCCTTCAGCAAAAATGGGATATTATATGGGAGTGTTTAATTTCTTTATAGTTATTCCGCAAATTGTTGCGGCCACCATTTTAGGATTTCTGGTAAAAGAACTTTTTAATAGCGAACCCGTTTACGCCCTTATCATTGGTGGATTTTCCATGATCCTGGCGGGACTTTTAACACTTAGGGTGAAAACCCAACGTAAAATACATATAACCGAACATGCATAAAGGTTTTATTTTCGATTTAGACGGAGTTATTGTGGATACCGCAAAATTCCATTATCTGGCATGGCGCAAACTTGCCAACAATTTAGGGTTTGACATTACAGAGGACCAAAATGAACAACTTAAAGGAATAAGCAGGCTTAAATCCCTGGAAATAATCCTGGAATGGGGCAAAGTAAATCTCTCACAAGATGAGTTTATGGAACAAATGGCCTTGAAAAATGATAATTATCTTTCCTATATTTCTTCAATGACAAAAAAAGACCTCCTTCCGGGGGTATCAAATGTGATTGACTATTTATCTGAAAACAATATTCCTTTTGCCCTGGGATCGGCCAGTAAAAATGCGCGGATCATTTTGGAAAAAACAGACCTCATCCAAAAGTTTAACGCGGTGGTAGATGGAAATGATGTTACTAAAGCAAAGCCAAATCCGGAGGTGTTTTTAATAGCGGCGTCAAAACTAAAAATAGAACCCGAAAATTGTATTGTCTTTGAAGATTCCGTAGCAGGAATTCAGGCTGCAAATAAGGCTGAAATGATTAGTGTGGGAATAGGCGAAAAGGACATTTTAAATGAAGCAGATTATATTTTTTCCGATTTTATTGAAATTAAAATAGATTTTATAAACCAATTAATAACAAACCAGATATGAACCAGGATTATATTATAGCAGATAG
>JBBRGD010000277.1:0-3636 GCA_038241065.1 Flavobacteriales bacterium | reverse complement strand
TCATAGAGATCTTTATCAAACATAACTGGCCGAATATCATCTAAAAGTAGGTTTCCCATAAAGTTATCGTTTTCATCTAAAACGGGAAACAAATTCCTTGAGGATTTTATAACGCCATTATGAATGACATCCCCTAAGTCCATGTTCACATTTAAGGGAACAAAATTGGTTTCAATCACCTGATCTATATTTAGCAGGGTGAGTACCTTATGATCTTTATCGTGGGTTAACAATTCATCACGTGCAGCCAATTCCATTGTATATACCGAATGCGGCTGAAATTTGGTAGTGATTAAAAACGAAATAACCGCAGTGATCATTAACGGCACAATAAGTTCATAACCTCCGGTAAGCTCGGCAATTAGGAAAATTGCTGTAAGCGGAGCGTGCAATACCCCGGCCATAAGTCCGGCCATTCCTACCATAGTAAAATTGCTAACAGATATTGGATTTTTAAGAATTCCTAAATTATTTACGATCAATGCGAAACAGTGGCCCAAGGCACTTCCCATAAATAGCACTGGTGCAAAAATACCACCAATACCACCCGCCCCGAATGTAAGGGCGGTACCGACAATTTTGAAGATCATCAGGCCTAACAGTAAAGCGATGACTACCCAAATATTATCTAAAAACTCATTAAAAAAATTGGTACCCAGAGCTTGCCGGTAATTCTCGGTTAGAAGATTATTTATTACGCTGTAACCCTCCCCATACAATGGGGGAATAAAATAAATCAGGATTCCAAGACCTATTCCGCCTACCAATAATCTTTTGAAAGGGGATCCAATTTTTTTAAAAAGATCACTGATTTTAAAATAGACTGTGGTAAAATACATCGAGCAAAGGGAAGCCAAAATCCCAAGGATTATATAAAATGGCACTTCTGAAATAAGGAATGGATCTTTAAGATGAAAGGATAATAGAATATTTGCACCAAGAAAAAAATAAGAAGTTAAAATTGCCGAAACCGAAGCGATAAGCAAAGGAAGCAGTGAGACAAGCGTTAGGTCCAGGCTAAAAACTTCAATGGCAAAAATTATTCCTGCAATTGGAGCCTTGAAAATGGCAGACATTGCTCCTGCCGCCGCACAACTTACTAGCAGGGTACGGGAACTTTGATTCATTTGGAACAAACGTGCAATATTTGAACCTATTGATGCTCCGGTTGCCACCGTTGGTCCCTCCAGTCCTACCGAACCTCCAAAACCTACCGTTAAAGGTGCTGTAATAAGAGATGCATACATTTGAAACGACCTCATAATCCCCTTGCGTTTTGAAATTGCATACAAGGTTGAAGGAATACCGTGGCCAATTTTTTTCTTAAACCCGTATTTAATAATAAAGTAGGCCAATGCAAGGCCTATGAGTGGGAAGATAAAATAAAAAGCCTGGTGATAACTAACTATTAACTTGCCTTCCAGTTTATGTTGAATAAAGTGGGTGAGGTTTTTAATAGCAACAGCACCTAAACCGGCAGCAAGCCCTATAAAGCCGCTTAATATCAGAATAAACTGATGTTGTGAAAGATACTTTGTCTTCCAAAGTAAAAAGCGTTGAAATCCGGGTATTGTTATTGGACGCATCTTAAGAGCCTGAGTTTTTATTATTTAAAAAAATCATCTGAAAATTGATAATTAAGGTTTTACTTCTAAATGCAATTCGCCAAGTTGCTCCAAATCTAATTTTGCCGGGGCATCAATCATCACATCACGTCCGGAATTATTTTTAGGGAAGGCTATAAAATCGCGAATGGTTTCCTGTCCGCTTAAAATTGCAACCAATCTGTCAAAACCAAAGGCGATTCCACCGTGAGGCGGAGCGCCAAATTCGAAGGCATTCATTAAAAATCCGAATTGAGCTTGGGCTTGTTCAGGAGTGAAACCTAAGTAATCAAACATTTTTGACTGGGTTTGCTTATCGTGAATCCGAATTGATCCACCTCCTATTTCATTGCCATTCATCACCAAATCGTATGCATTGGCGCGCACAGCTCCAGGATTGGTTTCCAATAATTTTATGTCTTCCGGTTTAGGTGAAGTAAATGGATGGTGCATTGCATGGAAGCGCTTTGACTCTTCATCCCATTCTAAAAGCGGGAAATCTACTACCCAAAGCGGGGCGAATTCGTTAGGATCTCGCAATCCTAATTCATTAGCCAAATGCATTCTGAGTGCGCTTAATTGCGTGCGGGTTTTGACTGCATCTCCGGTCATAACCAAAATAAGGTCTCCTGGATTTGCACCGGTTTCTTTCGCCCAGTTAGCCAGGTCTTTTTCAGTATAAAATTTATCTACAGAAGATTTTAAGCTGCCGTCTTCGGCATATTTTACCCAAATTAGGCCTTTTGCTCCTATTTGTGGACGTTTCACCCAATTTACAAGGAAATCTATTTCTTTTCGGGTGTAGGTTGCAGCCCCGGGAACAGCTATTCCTACCACTAACTCTTGCTCGTCAAATACATTAAAACCTTTCCCTTGCGTAAGCTTGTTAAGTTCGGCAAAATTCATCCCAAAGCGTATATCGGGTTTGTCATTGCCGTATGTTTTCATGGCTTCAGCATATGTCATTCTTGGGAAATCACCAATTTCAATATTTTTTATTTCTTTCAGCAAATGCCGGGTAAGACCTTCAAAAACGTTTAAAATATCTTCCTGTTCCACAAAAGCCATTTCACAGTCAATTTGAGTGAATTCCGGTTGGCGATCTGCCCTTAGGTCTTCATCTCTGAAACATTTAACGATCTGGAAATATTTATCCATTCCACCAACCATCAACAATTGTTTAAATGTTTGCGGCGATTGTGGCAAGGCATAGAACTGGCCTGCGTTCATCCTGCTTGGCACCACAAAATCGCGGGCACCTTCTGGAGTAGATTTTATCAAATACGGAGTTTCTATCTCTATAAATCCTTGGTTTGACAAGTAATTCCTAACCTTCATTCCAACCTGATGCCTGAACATGAGATTTTCTCTTACGGGATTTCTTCTAATATCCAGATAACGATATTTCATCCGAAGTTCTTCTCCACCATCGGTTTCATTTTCAATTGTAAACGGTGGAGTTAAGGAAGGGTTTAGTAAGTTGAATTCGGAAACTAATATTTCTATATCACCTGTAGGCAACTGTGGGTTTTTTGATTGGCGTTCAATCACCGTTCCCTTGATCTGTATTACAAACTCTCGACCCAATTGGGAAGCCTTTTCGAGGATTTCCTTTGAGGTGCGTTCCTCGTCAAAGATAAGTTGGGTAAGCCCGTATCTGTCGCGAAGGTCTACCCAAATCATAAAACCTTTATCCCTTATTTTTTGTACCCATCCGGCAAGAGTTACTTCTTCACCAATTTGGGCGGTTCTTAATTCACCGCAGGTATGACTTCTATACATAATTCACTATTGAAATTTCGAATGGCAAAAGTATGAAGTTATCGCGGTTTCTTGAGGATAAAGGCCTTAAAAAATGAAAATATCAATCTTTATTATTTTTTGTATTAATTTGAGGAGTAAAAATGTTGGGTTTAAATCACCCAATGTTATGTGAACATTACCAAATTGTAAATATTAGGTAAAAAAAAGATGGATTTAAACCATTCAATGTTATGTAAATATTGCTTAATTATAAATTTCTATGTATCTT
>JBBRGD010000276.1:0-3653 GCA_038241065.1 Flavobacteriales bacterium | reverse complement strand
TTTCGTCTTCACTTTCTTCAGCCACAGATTCTTCAAATTCAGAATGCGCATTTTTTTTGGCCGCTGCGACGGAAGATTTTTCATCATCATCTTCTTCCTCGTCCTTTTTTTTGCCTTCTGCAATTTCTTCTTCTTTCTGTGGAGTTTCGGAAACCATTACATCAGGCCCAGTGTCTTCATCTGCGGATTCTTCCTTTGCTTCTTTCTTTCCTTCTTCTGATGCTACTTTAGGTGCTTCGGATTCTTCCTTTTCAGGATCCGATTTTATTTCCTCAACTTCTGAATCTGAGTCCTCATTTTTCAAATCGTCCTTTTCGGCAATATTCAATTCGGAAGGCTTAATATTATCAGTTTTTTTAGAAAATTGTTCTTCTTCGTTATCTTCCTCATTCTTACTTTTTGAGTCTTCCAAATTATCGTTCCCTTCTGCTGAAGCAACTTCAATATCATTTAATTCATTGTTTGGGAGATCATTTTTCGGGTTGTCATTTTCTCGCTGAGACATATCTTTCAATGTTAGGTTCGTCAATAATTAATAATCCCGAAAGATAATAACTCCTTGAAAAACTGCCAAGTCTTTGCTTCTATTTATAACCGGTTAAAACTAGGAAGTTATTTGGATCAACTATTCCAGATCTCCCAGGCCTTTTCTGCCTGAAGTTCCAGCATTAACTGGCCGTTTACCGTAGTGGCATGCTGTTGTAAGGCCTGTTTTAGCAAGCCGGAAATTGGAGGATTGTAAATTAAATCGAACACCAGGTGCTCTTTGGTAATATAATTAGTGGGAATGGGAGGATAATCTGAAATATTTGGGTGAGTACCCAGGGGAGTGCAATTAATTATAAGTTTGTGATGTTCAAGGTGTTCTTTGTTTAATTCAGAATAAATGAAGTTTCCGGTGGCGGGGTTCCTGGAAACAAATTTGTAGCGGATATTCAACTTGTTCAAGGCAAATGCAACCGCTTTTGAAGCGCCTCCGGTACCCAGAATAAGGGCATGAGTATGTTGTTTTTGCAGATGGGGTTTTAAGGATTTTATAAACCCGTAATAATCGGTATTATAACCGGTTAACTTACCGGTTTTTTCGATTTTTATAGTGTTTACTGCACCTATTTGGGCCGCAATTGGATCCAACTGATCCAAAAAAGCCATAATTTCCTGTTTGTAAGGGATCGTTACGTTTAATCCTGCAATTTCAGGATTGTCCTTGAGTATCTTTTTAATCTCACCGGGTTGTGCCAAATCGTAATTTAGGTAGAGTGCGGGAATATGTTCATCCTCAAATTTTTTTTTGAAAAAATTTCTGGAAAAGGAGTACGAAATATTTCTTCCAATAAGGCCGTAGGTTTTCATCTAATTTGAATTTTTATTTTCATACCATCCCAGTCCAAGAACGATCAAAATACCGATCAAAATAAAAAAGATGGTAATCCAGGTCACTGAATCGGAAAAATCGGGTAAGTATCTTTGATAATTATCCAAAATAAAATTGCCTTGAACATCGGTGATGAATTCTCCTTGCTTATTTAATTTGAAGATTTTTTCTTTCCAAGGCCATACAACCCCAAGCGACCCGGTAATAAAACCAATAATTACCGCGTAAGTTTCTTTTTTGTACAGCTTTAATAAATAACCTAACAAATGTGAGAGTGTGACCAATCCTGCCAGGGAACCTAAAGAAAATACAACCAGAACTTTTAGCAAGCGCAACCTTACCTGATCATGAATAAATGAAAAATCCATTGAAAAAATGTCGGCGATAGTATTGTAAAGGGCATTGACGGAATCTACTAACAGGAGCACATAATTTCCGAATAAAATCAAAATAAACGAACCGGAGAGCCCGGGCAAGGTCATTCCCGAAACGCCAACCATTCCGCAAAAAAACACAAAAAACAGATTGTCGTTTTCCGTTGCCGGTTCTAAAAAACTGATAGCGACCCCAACAGCTATTCCTGCCAGTACATAAAAAATACTGCGTCTTGACCATTCATCAAAATCTTTACTGATATAGTAAACAGAGCCAATTATCATCCCAAAGAATGCTCCCCAAACATAAAGTTCATAATGAACTAAAAGATAATCCAACAATTGTGAAATACTGAAATAACTGATCACCATACCCAGGATCAACAAACCCAGGAATTTGAAGTTCGTATAGTAATACAAACTTCTAAACCTTCCGTTTATAAGAAGTTTAAAAGCTTTGAAATTAATTTTTTGGAGGGAGTAGATGAATTCTTCATAAAAACCCGCCACAAATGCCACAACACCGCCTGAAACTCCGGGTACCTTATTAGCGGCACCCATTGCCAAACCTTTGAGGACTAAAAAAACTTTATCACTAAAGGTCCGGGTTTGCTGCATTTTGGAGAATTGGTTTTTGAGTAGCGATTTGTTCCAAGATAAGAATAAATAAAAATCCTGCAAGCATTAAAATCACAGCAGGGAACAAATGAGGATTGCCTTCAAAATTTCCAGGCAAAACCGAAGCTTCGCGAACTATAACAATCTTTTCTCCAAATTGAGCGGTTTCCAAAACATTCTTCCATGGCCATATTTTATTTAAAGATCCCGCGATAAATCCGGTAAGCACCGCCAGAGTTGTTGTGCTGTGATGATCAAATAACCATTTTAATATTTTGGAAAAAGATAGGAGGCCAAAAACGGCTCCTACTGCCACTATAGCAAGGGTTTTAAAATCATAATTATGAGCAGCTTCTGTTATTGTTTTATAAGCACCAAGCAATACGAGAATAAATGCACCGGATATTCCGGGAAGGATCATAGCACATACCGCTATTGCTCCTGCCATAAATAAGAACCAGTTACTCGTGATTGTATTTCCCATGGGAGGAAGAGAAATTATATAAAAAGCGATTGCGGCACCTATTAGAAGGGCCAGAACAACTTTAAAATTCCATTTTGGAATTTGTTTGGCTACAAACCATACACTGGCGAGGATTAGACCAAAGAAGAAGGACCAAATAAGAACGGGATGCTCTTCCAGCAGATAGTTCATAAGTCGCATTAAAGAAAATATACTTATTAAAATTCCGGTCAGAAGGGCGAGGATAAACGAGCCGTTCATCTGTTTCCACATCGCTTTAAAACCCTTAGCCTTCCAGACTTTTATCAAAGTAAGATCAACACCGCTTATCGTCCCAATAAGTTCCTGGTAAATTCCTGTTATAAAAGCAATAGTACCTCCGGATACGCCAGGGACTACATCGGCGGCACCCATAGCCAAACCTTTGAGTGTAATTATCAAATAATCTTTTAAGCTTCGCTGCATTCCTAATTATTAATTATTCTGGCCAAATGTAATTAAATATCAGGAGGCTTTAAGGTAAGAGTTGATAATTTCCTTGACGCTTTTACGGCTGAAAATTTTAGGAAAAAGTTCTTCTATTATGATGTAATATTCAGAATCGATCTTTAAACCGTTGTTTAAATGAAAATAACCTTTGTCGCCTTCATTTAAATTGAAATATAATCCGGCAAGCCTGTATTCTATTTCGGCAGTTTCCGGATAAAATTCCAGGGCCTGCAATAAATTTTGAATAGCAGTTTCAAACTCTCCTAACTTAATGAGGATATCACAGCGTCTAATCCAAGTTTCCAATTCATAATTTCCTAGCTCGATGGCTTTT
>JBBRGD010000275.1:0-3671 GCA_038241065.1 Flavobacteriales bacterium | reverse complement strand
TTCACCTTAACATTAAAGGTGAAATTCAGTTGTTTTACCTCCTCAAAATTTTCAAATCCGTTGGCAAAAGCAATTTGAGTAGTAAGTGGATCGCTTGTGCGTGTAGGAGTTTCTTCAGCCGTATCTTTTTTTTGTTCATTTTTACAGCCAATTAGCACCAAAGCACATACTAAGTATAGTAGAAGTTTTTTCATAATAATTTTATTTTTTATCAAATGTAAGAAATCCCCCAGGGAATTATTTTTATAATATTTCAGGGAGAGAGGGTGCAGAAGATTAATAGCAACCTTTTAAAAAAAGGTGTAAAATTAAAAAAGCCCTTTAAAAAAAGGGCTTTTTGTATTGATTTTAATTAAAGTCTCCTACCGGTAAGTAATTTGTATAAAACTAAAATTACAGCTACCACTATTAAAATGTGGATGATGCTTCCCAGGTCTGGGAAGGCAAAATAACCTACTAGCCAGCCGATTACTAATAATACTACGATAAGCCAAATTAAATCTTTCATAATTGTTGGTTTTTTAGTGTAACTCTAAGTTACAAATTATAATTATTGAATTCAAAAAAAAGAAATTCTATTAACCAATGGTCTTAAAACTTTTCTAAGATCAATTCAATAACCTTGATTAGGTATTTCAATACGAATTTATGCAATAGGCTAGCGAAGGGAAAACTTTTTAACTAGTGTTTAACTTAAATCTTTCAAAAAACCAGGTTATCACACATTTTATATCAAATAAATTCATAATATGATCTATTATTAACAAAATTATTTGAAATTAATTTCGATTAAAAAATATAAAATAACGATCCATACCGGAATTATTTTTCTTCTTTGAAAAAGGATCTTATCTCCTTGCCGGGCCTTGCGTAATGAAACCGGTCCAGGAGAGTAGGTAACGCATAACCATCTAAACCATTAATAGCTACGGTTTCGGCATCATCAAGACGTAGCCAGCCGTCTGGCATTTGAATGCCTTCCTCAAAATATAAATGCTCGATCTCGGCTATTATTAGAATGGTATCATTTTCCTTTATATGATATTCGTTTACATAACGGCATCCCATTTTTACGGTAGATTGTTTTACATATGGAGCATAAAAACCATCAAGGTATTCCTCTTCAAGTCCCGTTTGAGCAAATTCTGATATTGACTGTTCATATTTGGCTGCCGTTTGATGGGCCTGCTCAATCATATCCTTTTGAATATGATTGACAGTGAAAAACACCGTATCCTTTATATTTTCAAATGTGTTACGTGGCACGGTTGCAGGTCTCATAATAAAACCCAGCAAAGGCGGATTGCTGCCAATATGGATAACCGAGTTAAATACTGCAACATTGGGGAGTCCTGAAACCGATTTGGTAGCGATAAGGTTGGCCGATTTATATCCCTTGCAGCTATTAATTAGATTTAACCTGAAGAGTTTATCTAAATTCCTTATATCAGAATTGGTGTAATGTGTCATAATAAAAAGAGGTCAGAAATTAATCTGACCTCAAGTTATAAATTTCCTTAATTAACCTATGTTAATTTTTAGCCTTCATTTTCCATTTTATTCATTCTCATCTCGTAATCTTCAATAACCTCACTTATAGCTTCTATGTTTTCTGAAGATTTTTGGTGGGCTTCCTCCATTGCCTTTTCAAGGTCCTTGTCCGGATGTTGAAAAAGATCTGTGATTACATGGTTGATTTTATCCATAATACTAGCCTGACTATTCTTAATATCTTCCAGTTTACTCTGGATAGCCCGCATTTGTTCAAATTTTTCCTGATCCATAATTCTCGTTTTTTTAATTTATTTCTTTTATTCCTATAATAAACTCAATTGTTAAAGTTATGAAATACTGGACAAGGTGTTGTTAAACATGTTATAATTACAGCCAAATTAACGCCATTTATTATTTTTATATAATAAAGTAGGTATTCTAATAAAAACTTCCGGACTCAAATTTTAATTACAATTGCCCTTCCGGAGGAGTGATTATTATTAATTCAGTATTTTTACCGGGAAAGCCCGCTGTGCCTTAATTCAATTCTCATTTTTTAAGAAATGTTAACAACAAAAAAAAATATTGCGATCATAGGCTCCGGCCTGGTTGGATCACTCCTGGCCATTTTTTTAAGGAAAAGAGGGCATAGTGTTACAGTCTTTGACAGGAGAAAGGATGTGCGCATAGTAGAATTTTCAGGAAGGTCTATCAATTTAGCAATGTCTAACCGAGGGTGGCATGCCCTGGAAAAGGTAGGAATAGAACAGGAAATAAGGAAACTTGCATTACCTCTTGATAAAAGAGCCATGCATGTAAATGACAAACCCCTGTATTATCAAAAATACGGAAAGGAAGAGGAAGCTATCTACTCCATTTCCCGTGGTATATTAAACCGCAGAATGATAGACCTGGCAGAGGAAGCCGGGGCAGTTTTTAAGTTTGAGGAAAAAGTCTGGGATATTGATCTTCCGGATGCAAAAATATATACAGGAGAAACTGAAAAGGGAGAATGGCAGGAATACCAGTTTGATCTTGTATTTGGTGCCGATGGGGCATTTTCAAGAGTCAGGCATAAAATGCAACGGCAGAGCAGGTTTGATTATTCCCAGGAATTCATTGATGTGGGGTATAAAGAATTGACAATACCCGCCAATCCAGATGGTTCTCATAAGCTCGATAAGGCCTCTTTTCATATCTGGCCGCGGGGAGAATTTATGCTTATTGCGATGCCTAATTTGAATGGGAGTTTTACCAGTACCTTATTTTTACCTTTTGAAGGGGAGATATCCTTTGAAAACATCAAAACAGAACAACAGGCTGAAGATTTCTTTAGTACCTGGTTTCCCGATATAAAGGATTCCATCTCAAATTTAACCCGGGATTTTTTTAATCATCCTACCAGCGCAATGGTTACAATTAAATGCTATCCCTGGACGTATTGGGATAAGATTGCGCTAATAGGCGATGCGGCCCACGCAATTGTTCCGTTTTACGGGCAGGGTATGAATGCAGGATTTGAAGATATTTCTGTGCTGGACGAGCTTATGGAGAAATATGGAGAGGATTGGGAGAAAATTTTTCAAGAATACCAAACACTTCGTAAACCTAATGGAGATGCCATCGCAGAGCTAAGCTACCGCAATTTTATTGAAATGAGCAATAAAACGGCAAGTCCTGATTTTTTACTGCGGAAGAAAATTGAAAAGCATTTCGCTGAAAAATTTCCCGATAAGTGGATCCCCTTATATTCCCGTGTAACTTTTTCAGATAAACCTTATGCCGAAGCACTGGCCATTGGTGATAAACAACGCGGGATTATGGATAAGGTGATGTTGCAGGAACATATAGCTGAAGAATGGAATTCTCCAAAAATTGAAAAATTGATCCTTGATCTGTTGTAAACCAGTTAAAGTTTTTAATTGTCCTCTTCCTGCTCCATATCCAGTTTGAGGCTATCATAGACCTCAATAAGGGTGGGTTGATCTTCGGTAAGGACAATAAGCATATCATTGGGTTCAATTTCGGTGGAACCACTGGGGGTAATGAATTTATCATTGCGCGAGATCATAGCTATTATAGCCTTCCGCGGAAATTTTAATTCTACAATTCGTTTTCCTACCGAGTGGTTTTTCTCGGGGATAATAATTTCCCTTATAAAGGATTTAGCCCCTTCG
>JBBRGD010000274.1:0-3679 GCA_038241065.1 Flavobacteriales bacterium | reverse complement strand
TGGAGGTTGAATTGAATGAATAAATTCCAAATTCCAAAAAGTAATGTTAGTGTGCCTTTATCTCGATTGGGCAAAACAGGTTGTTTTCTTTCTTCTTTAATGTCCTTTAATCAACCGGGAAAAAACAAATAATTAATGTTTAATAAATGCTAATCATTGTTATAAATCTTGCTCTAAAATTATTTTAATCGATTTTCAGAATTCCCTTTATGAAGAATAACTCATCGCCTTGGCAGCAAGATAACCACTTGTCCAGGCATTTTGAAAATTAAATCCGCCGGTGATGGCATCAATATTAAGGATTTCGCCGGCAAAAAACAGGTTTTTGTGAAGTTTGCTCTCAAAAGTCTTGAAATTAACTTCTTTCAGGTTTATGCCGCCGGCAGTTACAAATTCTTCCTTAAAAGTGCTTTTTCCGGTGACATTAAAGACAGCTTCGGTGAGCTGCAAACTCAAATTTTTAAGCTGATCTTTATTGAGATCAGCCCAAATTGCGGTTTCTTCAATTCCCGATGCTTTCACAAGGCTTTGCCACAATCGCTTTGGAAGTTCAAATTGGGCGTATTTTGAGGTTTGTTGTTTGGCGTGTGCCAGTTTTAGATCCTTCAATTGCTTTAAAATTCCTTCGGAAGTTTGGTTTGGCAGCCAATTTACCGAGATCTGAAATTTATAGTCTGCTTCATTCAATTCCCGGGCACCCCAGGCCGAGAGTTTTAAAACAGCCGGGCCGCTCATTCCCCAATGCGTGATAAGCAAAGGACCTTCATCCTCCAGGTTTATTCCAATAATTTTTATCGAAGCAAAAGTTGAAATTCCCGGCAGATCTTTGATGCGTTCATCTTTTATATTGAAGGTGAAAAGCGAAGGCACAGCAGGTTCTATGGAATGACCTAAATTTTCGAGCAAACTCCATATTTTGGGGTTGCTCCCTGTGGCGACAAGGATCTTTTCTGCTGAAAAATTGCCGTTATTGGTGGATATTTTATAATGATCATTGCTCTTTTCAATATTTTGAACCGAATAATTTTTTAGGATTTGAACTCCTAGCCGGTTAGCTTCATTTAAAAAACAATTGATAATAGTTTCGGAAGAATCTGAGACCGGGAACATTCTCCCGTCGGCTTCAATTTTAAGATCTATCCCGCGTTCTTCAAACCAGGCAATTGTATCGCCGGTCATAAAAGAGTGAAAGGGGCCACGGAGTTCTTTTCCTCCGCGGGGATAACTTTTTGTCAGTTCCCCGGGATTAAATTCGGCGTGGGTAACATTGCATCTGCCGCCGCCGGAAATCCGTACTTTGGTAAGCACTTCTTTCCCCCGTTCAAGGATGATGATTTTCGCTTCCGGATCCATTTCAGCAGCATTGATCGCCGCAAAAAATCCTGCCGCACCGCCGCCGATTATTATGATGTTATGGTTTGTCAATTCGTTAATTCGGGATTCGTTAATTTGTCAATATGGGATTTGTTTTTTTTCTCTTTCCACTCTCCACTTTCCACTTTTTTCAGTCTTGTCTCAAGTTTCTATAAGAAGCTCAGGGAAATCAGAAATGATCCCGTCAACTCCAAAATTCTTCATTCTTTCAATAGATTTGAGATCATTCACTGTCCAGACGTTGACTTTAAATCCGGCATCATGAGATAGTTTTACGTTATCCCTGGATGTAATTCCTATAGAAGGATGAATTGCATGTGCCTTAAGTTTTTTTCCCAATTCAATGGCTTCAATTACGCTGGCCTTGCTCAATATTCCGATCGGGATTTTTTTGTCGGTCTTAAAAACCTCATAGAGTTCATTGTTCTGAAAACTGGACAGAATAAAATCGGAATAGGACCAGCCCTTATTTTCGACATAATCTCTTACAATATCACAGGTTCTTTCTGCAGTGTTAGTCCCTTTCAATTCAATGTTGATCCAGCATTTTCCTTCTATCAGATCCAAAACTTCGGTAAGCAGGGGGATTTTATATTTTTCTTCAACCAAAAGTTCTTTCAATTCGGCTAAATTATATTCGATTATTTCCCCACTGCCGTTGGTGGTTCGGTCCAAAGTAAAATCGTGGATTACCACAAGTTCCCCGGATTTGCAGCGGTGCACGTCAATTTCAATAGCATTTACCCCAAAACTCAATGCGAGTTCAATGCTTTCCAGGGTATTCTCTGCTAGTTGGCCTTTCGCGCCACGGTGACCAATTTTTTGAATAGTTCCCATAATGCAAAGGTATTTAAATAGCTTGAAAACCCGATTCTTTTTTAATTCAGAAGCTACATAGTTGTTTTTTTAAAATTACTTTTCTTCCAATTAATTAAACAGCTACATAATTGTCGCTAACTTAATTATTAAATTATATTTTTGAAGGTAATAATTTCATAGAAATCCAGTTTAAACATTGCGAATCCCGCGTTTAAATAATTTAATTAACTCCTGAGAAAAAGTCGGTACTTACGGAAATGTCTGTATTTAAATTTAAAATCTAAGTTATGTATCAACCCAAAAAATACTGGAAAGAAGATCCTGAATATATTTTTGAATTTATCAGGCAGCACCCGTTTGCGACTTTTATTCTAAATGGCAATCGCATTTTAGCCACTCATATTCCTGTTTTAACTGAAGGTTCTGCCGAAAAATTCAGCTTGTATTCACATATCGCCAATCACAATGAGCAACTTCGGTTTTTGAAAGACGGGACCGAAGCTCTGCTTATCTTTCAGGGCGCCCACGGGTATATTTCCTCTTCCTGGTACCGGGAGAAAGACATTAGCACCTGGGATTATTCAGCGGTTCATGTGAATGTGAGATTAAAAATACAAACCCGGGAAGAACTGGAAAATTCCCTTCAAAAGTTAGTCGGACATTTTGAAATGCCTCAGAAAGATCCGCTTTTTTATAATGATATTCCTGAACAAATGTTGAAGGAACACCTTCCTCTGATTACCGGATTTTGGTGCGAGCCTTTTAAAATTGAGGCTGTCGCCAAATTACATCAGGGAGCTCACAAGGAGGATATAATTTCAGTGACAAAAAATCTGGAAGCCCTTGAAGATCCTTTGTCTTCAGAATTGAGCAAAAATATCAAAAAAGAAATTTTTGATAAGTCTATAAAAAAAGAATAAGTGTTTGATTCATAGTAAAATAAATATTAAATTTATCAAGATAGGTCAAACTCAAATTTATTTGAGATCTGTATAATTTGGATTGTTTTTCAAAAATAAAAAGCAGTGATGGCCAAGAATGCCCGATTTGTGAAGGCAGGATCAAACATAAGAAATATTCGGGAAGATCTTCTTACTACTGTGAAGCGCATCAAAAGAAAAAATAGAAACCGATTTAAAATCCACCTATATCAGGTAAAAATAATGAAACGCTTATACAGGTTTATAGCAATACTTGCCTGGATTGGCTTGCTGCCAATTGCATTTGTTTCCTTTGGCGACCGGGAAAATAATCTTGAACCCAGATCAGGTTTAAATTCCCCCGAAAATTTAGTTAACTCCCCCAAAGTAACTTCTCTTGAAGCTAAAGTTTATTTGATAGATAAAAATGCGAGTGAGTTGATTGTAAGGCTTTACAAAAAAGGAATTTTTTCCGGATTTGCGCATGATCATATCGTCATCGCCCGGGAATTTTCAGGTTCGGTCGAATTTGACAAATTTGATCCAACTCAGTTTAAAATATCTGT
>JBBRGD010000273.1:0-3683 GCA_038241065.1 Flavobacteriales bacterium | reverse complement strand
TTGTCCAGGCAGATGCGTCGGGATTTTACACCTTTGATGTGCCGTTGATGTATGGGAATACGGCTGTAAGTCTTAGGTTTTATGGTCCTTATGGAGAAGAGCGAATTGAAGAACGAAATATCAACATTCCCTATAATTTTGTTCCGAAGAACGAACTTGAATATACCCTTAGTGCCGGAATTGTTGAAAACGATGAAATGAATAGATTTTCACGGCTTAATTTCAATTACGGACTAAGCAATTCTATAAGCATTGGTGGTGGTGCCGAATATCTTACAGATGTGAGCAGCGGTGAGGTGATGCCTTTTGTAAATACCTCGGTTCGCTTTGCTTCCAATTTTTTATTTTCGGGTGAATATACTTATGGCGTAAAGGGAGAAGGAATTTTAAGTTACCGCACTCCCAGAAATTTTCAGGTAGACCTGAATTATATAAAGTATGATGAGAACCAAACAGCCATAAATTTCAATTACCTCGAAGAACGTAAAATAAGCGTATCAACCCCAATTAGGGGAAAGGATTTCTCCATCTTCAGCCGTTTCAGTATTAACCAGATCATTATGCCAGATACTGAATTTACCACCGCGCAGTTATTACTTTCTGGAGCAATTATGGGTATTAGCACCAATTTTACCACATACGGGATTTATAATGACCGGATTAAAAAACCAACTATTTACAGCTCCCTTTCACAAACCTACAGATTGCCCAATAAGTTCATCTTTTCACCACAGGTACAGTATGATTTTAGCCGAAAGAAATTCAATAATTTAATTTTTGAACTGGAACGACCTGTTTTTGAAAGTGGATTTTTGAACATTGCGTACGAAAATAATATATTAAGAAACGCGCATATTATTGAGGTGGGTCTGCGGTATATGTTCAATTTCGCACAAACTTCTGTAACCTCAAGAATTGGGAACAGAAACAGCGCTTTTGTACAATCTGCCAGGGGAAGTTTAATGCTGGATAGTAATACGGGGTATGTGACGACCAGCAATCGCACAGCAATGTCCAGAGCCGCCCTAACCATTATTCCGTTCCTGGATTATAACAACAATGGAATGAAGGATCCAATGGAACCCTCTGTTCCCGGAATGAAACTAAAGAATACTTCTGGAAATCTTACCTATAATGAAGATAAAACCATTCTTAGAATTACTGAACTCCAACCTTATATAGATATGTTGCTGGAAATAGATCCTGTAAGTCTTGACAATATCGCATGGAGAATTAGTAATCCCAAAATCAAAATACAAACCATTCCTAATCAGTTTCAGGAAATCCATGTTCCAGTGGAAGTTTTGGGAGAAGTGTCGGGAATGGTGTATTTTAAAGATGATTCCGGTACCAGCGGACAGGGAAGGATAATTGTTAATATCCTTGATGAATCCGGGGAAACTGCTGCCAGAATATTAACCGAGGCTGATGGTTATTTCACTTATCTAGGATTAAGACCGGGTAAATATAAAGCCGGAATAGATTCTGATCAATTGGAAAATCTGGATTATACAAGTTCTCCAATTGAATTTCCTTTTGACATTTTAATTGATAAATATGGCGATATAGTAGATAATTTGGAATTTACACTCACAAAGAAAGAAGAATAAAATTATTCATCAGAGGAAATTGAGTTATAAAAAATCAAATTTTCAGGAAGAGGAATTATAGATTAAAACTTCAAGTCTTCAACCTTCAGTCTTCAACCTTCAAACTTCCGATTTCTAACCTCCGGAATATTCAATTTCCAAGATCTCCATTTGTTGATTTTCACCTGCCATTGATATTTCTGCGATTTCACCCACTTTTTTTCCCGTAAGCGCTCTGGCAATTGGTGCTACAAACGCAATTTTATATTCTTTAATATCAGCCTCGTCCACTCCTACCAACTGAAATTTATGTATTGCTCCTTTCTGCTTTCCCGTCAAAATTTTGAATTTAACCCTTGCACCAAACCTGGCTTCATCCTGAAGTTGTTCCAATGGTTTCAAGATGCGTGCTGAAGAAATACGTTCGTTTAACAAATTTAAACTTCCGGAAAGAGTTGCCCGGGCGTGCCTTTTCTCTTTATCGTTCTCCATATCGAGATTGGATAGTTTTACTTCTATATTTTCCCGCTCTTTTATTAGATCCTGATAGCCTTCAGGAGTGACATAATTGATGGCTCCTGGCGGCAATGAAGCTCTAGGCGGAATAAATGGTGGCTCTTCCTGATCTTCTTCTTTTACAAATCCCCGACTCATAATTGCTTTTTTATTTTAAATTTCCGATAATTTTATTTTTTCTATTCAGTAATTAAGAATTATTTATCAGAATTTTGTCAGGAAATAAAACGCTACTTCTAAAAAATCAAGTAGGAAATAATACACAAAAAATTTGATAGCATAATTAAAGGTTAAAATGTTCAATTAATGGATGAATTAATTGAAATCTCGTACATTAGAAATCAAAATATTTTAGTCTTAAAATTAAAAATTTTGCTAATTTTACAGATGATACTGTCCTAATAAAATGACTGCAAGCACGAAATCTGATTTAACAATTTAACCATGGCATTCAATTTCTTAAAAGGCTTTACCCGGCCAAATCTGCTGAATGAAACTTATGAATATTGTATGGATTTTTTGGAAAATAGCAGGTGTAAATCCTTACCATTTCATAGTATAGAACATACCAGGGATGTTTTTCAATATGTAAAGACAATTGCCGAATATGAGGAAATTTATGGATCGGATCTGGAACCTATTTTAATAGCAGCACTTTTTCACGATACCGGGATGGCAGAAATCTACGTCAATCATGAGGATCAAAGCGTTGTTTATGCTATGGAATATTTAAAAATGAAGAATTACCCAGAGGATAAAACCAAGATTGTGATAGATTGTATTTTGTCTACAAAAATGCCACAGAGCCCCAAAACCCTGGCTGAGCAAATTATTTGCGATGCAGATCTGTATCATTTAGGAATTGAAAACTATATTTTCAGAAATGAACGTTTAAGGGCGGAATGGAAACAATTTTTTAATATTGAATATTCTGAAGAGGAATGGTACTCTTTGAACGTCGAATTTCTTGAAAAACAAATATTTCACACTTCGTATGGCAAAACAGTACTTGAAAACAGAAAAGATTTGAATTGCAAAATGCTGAAAGAAAGACATGATAAGGATAAATTTGAATAATAATTTTAGATGTATTTAATTTTAAGGTTTTTTTGAGAAGGAATTCCAGTCTGGAATCCGGTTCATTTTTCTAATATTTAGTATCTCCTCAATTTTTTAATTTACCAGCCATTTTTTTGTAAAATTTACACTGAAATTTGTTGGTTTTGGGATCAAACAGATGAATATTTAATCGACAGTTTTTAAAAAGGGAAATAATTATACGGTTAATTTTATATCCGCCAAAAAAGACAGTTAACACTTATGAATTCTATTTTAGTAATTGGTTATGTTTGGCCTGAACCTAATTCCTCGGCTGCAGGAACGCGGATGATCCAGCTATTAGATTTTTTTCAGTCTGAAGGTTATTCGGTAACCTTTGCAACAACGGCATCAGAAACTATCCATATAGAAGATCTGAAAATACGGGGGATTGCAACGGCAAAGATCGAATTGAACAATTCAAGTTTTGATCATTTTATTCAAAACCTTCAACCTGAAATAGTGGTTTTTGACAGGTTT
>JBBRGD010000272.1:0-3690 GCA_038241065.1 Flavobacteriales bacterium | reverse complement strand
GATATTCCGCTTTTAAATGAGGGAGACTTTCCGAGGTGGTGTTGGCGAATTTTTGATCGAACCGGACCAGTTCAAATTTCATGGGAATTTTTTCGATTTCCTTTTCAATTTCCGAGTGGTTTTCACAGGAAAAAGAGATTACAACCAGAAAAATAAAAATAATTTTTTGGAACATTGATGTATATTGTGATGCCTTTAGCGCAGGCTGTTTTTATTAATTACGTATTTATGCTAAATTTGCCTGCAAAGGTATTACTTACAAATTTAAACACCCAAAATTATGCAAACTGAAAAGGTGGTAGATCATATAGTAGATTGGTTAAAAAATTATGCCACTTCTGCCAATATGGATGGTTTTATTCTTGGAATTAGCGGCGGAATAGATTCTGCGGTTACCTCTGCTTTGTGTGCCCGAACCGGACTTCGCACTTTATGCGTGGAAATGCCTATTCATCAGGCTCCAAGTCATGTATCCAGGGGTCAGAATTACATTAAATCCTTAAAGCATCAATTTGCAAATGTAACAAACGTGCAGGTGGATCTTACCTCTGTTTTTGAACAATTTAAAGGAGTTGTGCCGCAAGCCTATGAATGTAAAAACCTGGAATTAACACTGGCCAATACCCGGGCGCGTTTAAGAATGACAACTTTATACTATTTTGCCGGTTTACATAAATATTTGGTGGCAGGAACCGGCAATAAAGTAGAAGATTTTGGAGTAGGATTTTTCACTAAATATGGTGACGGTGGGGTTGACCTGAGTCCGATCGCAGATCTGATGAAAAGTGAAGTGTATGAAATTGCCAGATTTTTAAATGTAAATCAGGAAATTTTAGATGCAGATCCTTCTGATGGCCTTTTTGGCGATTGCCGAAGTGATGAAGATCAGATAGGTGCGAGCTATGACGAACTGGAGTGGGCTATGAAAATGGATAAAGAAGAAAAAAAGATATCTGACTTCTCCGGTCGAGAATTTGAAGTTTTTAATATCTATAAACGCTTAAATAATGCAAATAAACATAAAATGAAGCCTATTCCGATCTGTAAAATCCCCGTTCGTCTAAAAAAATAACACTTTCATCGAATAAATCCTGATCACAATAGAATTAAGATTTTAATCAGTTAATTTCGTTAATCTATTTTTCTAATCTACTAAATTGCAAAAGCCCCTCCGCTGTAAATTTTAGTGCTAACATATCTATATGAGTTCAGTATTAATAGCAGATCATCATCCTATTACCCGTGAAGGGATTACATCGTTACTAAGAAGTAATGAGGATGTCGAGGTAATTGGCCATGTAACAACGGGGAACGAGTTGTCTAGATTCCTGAAACACCAAATCCCGGACCTTCTGATTATGGAAATTGATTTGCCGCAAATTAATGGCATCACGGCCCTTCGCACTTTAAAAGCCGAATATTCCGGATTAAAAATACTTGTTTTGAGTTACCATCCAGAAGAAATGTATGCCTTGAGCGCTATAAAATCTGGAGCTTCCGGTTATATCTCAAAAACTGTATCTACCGAAATTTTAAAAATGGCAATCCTGCAGGTAATTCGTGGTGGTATTTATTTAAATAAGGATATTACCGAAAGATTAAACTCCGGAATTTTTAAGAACAACGGCCTGATCTCAAAATTCAAAAAACTCTCTACTCGTGAAGCCGAAGTTTTAAATTTGCTCTCTAAAGGAAAGCGAAATAAGGATATTGCAGAAGCATTGACTATCAATGAAAAAACTGTGAGCACCTATAAAACCCGGTTGTTGAAAAAGCTAAAAGTAGATAATGTAGCAGATTTGATCCATCAATCCAGATTACTGCAATTACGAACTACATAACCCGATTTAGTTTATTGGATAAGACCTTTTTTAAGGTTAAATAATCCATAACATCCTCTATCATCTCCTTCGAATCAACTTCTGGGGAATCTTTTATTTTTTGTGAAAGTTCTTCTATTTTCTGAGTGACAAGAAACCTGCGTAAGGCCAAAATGGTTTCGTTAACAAGCCTGCCAATGGTGGTATCCTTGGCTTTTACAAAAATATCCATACGTTCCCAATCATGCAAGCTGTATTGCTCTTCTTCCATTAAAATTGTAGTAACCTCAGCCGAAAGTTCTGAATCCAGTTGGTTGATAAAAACTTCCAGGATCAATCCACCTTCCTGATTTAACCCGGCAATAACCCTGGTATAAATTTCCCTAAACAATTCATTGGTAAATGCGACTTCGTCTTCCTGCAAGTCCAGGAAGATCTTTTCAAAAACTTTGGCTTTTTGAATTTCCGGTTCCAAAACCAGTTCTCCTTTATCATTTTCCTTGAGCACCATATCTTCAAATTCCTCTTCCACCGTTCCGTAAAGTAATAGCAAACTTATTATCTTGCGCTCCAGTTCAAATAATTCATCAACCTTGATTTTTGAAGTTTCCGTATTCCTGACAACCTCAAAAGATTTGTTTTTAGCCGATTGTGCAGGTCCGGTTTTACCTTCTTTCGCAAGAAGTTGTGTCAAAGTAGAAAAAAGCACTTGTTCCGAAATATCCATGATCCTTGAACATTCCTGAATATATACTTCCTGTTGGATCTGATTTGGGATCTTGGCGATACTGGAAACCATATCGTGAATAAGGCTAGCCCTTTTCACAGGATCATTTTTGGCATCTTCATACAATAATGAAGCCTTAAATTCTATAAAATCCTTGGCATTTTCCTGTAAGTATTCCCGTAATTCGTCCTGAGAATTCTTCCTCGCAAAACTATCAGGGTCTTCCCCATCGGGGAAAACACAGATCTTCACATTCATTCCCTGTTCCAAAATAAGATCTATTCCGCGTATGGAAGCCCTCATTCCTGCGGCATCCCCATCAAAAAGGACCGTGATGTTTTTTGTAAGCCGGTTTATAAGACGGATCTGTTCAGAGGTAAGGGAGGTTCCCGAAGATGACACCACATTTTCAATTCCGTTTTGATGGAATTGGATCACATCGGTATATCCCTCAACCAAAAAGCAATTATCCTCCTTTGCTATAGCTTGCTTGGCGTGGGAAATTCCGTATAAAACTTTGCTTTTGTGGTAGATTTCGCTCTCCGGGGAATTCAGGTATTTCGCCGCTTTTTTATCGTTTATCAAAATTCTTCCCCCAAAACCCAATACCCTGCCGGACATGGAATGAATTGGAAACATCACGCGCCCCTTGAACCTGTCGAACTGCTTTTCGCCTTTTACAATGCTCAAGCCTGTTTTTTCGAGATAATCCAGTTGGTATCCCTTTCTAATCGCTTCAGAAGTAAACGCGTCCCATTGGTCCAGACAATAGCCAAGATCAAATTTTTTGATAGTATCGTAAGTAAATCCGCGTTCCTTAAAATAACTGAGCCCAATGGCTTTTCCCTGTTCCGATTTTAATAGTATATTTTGAAAATACTCACTGGCAAATTCAGAAACCAGGTACATACTCTCCCGTTCATCTGCATGTTGCTTCTGCTCATCACTTTGCTCGGTTTCCTCAATTTCAATATTGTACTTTTTTGCCAGATATTTAATAGCTTCGGGATAGGTGAAATGCTCATGCTCCATTAAAAAAGCCACAGAATTACCACCTTTTCCTGAACTAAAATCTTTCCAAATCCCCTTGGCAGGAGAGACCATAAATGAGGGAGAGCGTTCATCTGAGAAAGGACTCAATCC
>JBBRGD010000271.1:0-3691 GCA_038241065.1 Flavobacteriales bacterium | reverse complement strand
TTCCGATGGGTTTAAGCTGTCTTTCTGGATAACTTCAAGTTCTTTCAACTTTTCCTTTGCAAAAAAAGCTTCCCTCCGGTAAAATTCCGCGGTATATAAACCAAGCGGAAATTTCTCCCTGTCATAGGATTTATGATCCTGAACCTGTGTGATTACTTCCTGAAGTTTTGCTGATTCGTTCTGGGCTGAACTGATGTTGATCGAGGAAAGACTTATCAATATCAGAAGGAGGGTTTTGCTGAAATTCATTTAAATGTTTGTTGTTAAGTTATAAAGATAAGATTAATAATAAACACAACAATTTCAGGAGCTTTGAAGCAGTTTGGGCTTGTTTTTACCTCGTAAATCTCAATTTCCCAGGATCCTGTTTCCTAAACCCATCATCAGTTTTTTAGCTTCTTCAGGATTTCTTTCTACCTCTTCTACTTTAAGCGCATCCTTTGTTGGAAGTAATCTATAGCTGAATACAAAATTGGGTTTTTCAGTAGAGGTGTCCAGAACCCCAAACCGCAGATCATTAAAATATAACCCGCCTTTTTCTTCAGAAATGATAAACCAACCATTTGAAATATCGATCAGCCTGTTTATTTTATCCTCATTTCTTAAGGTCCCCAGCAAATCATGATTCTTGAGATAGCGTTTAAATTCAATGGGTTTCGAATCGAATAAGGAATAACCCCCAATCAAATATGCATCTTCCAGTTCTACATTAGCATTCCACAGAATGGAATTGCATGGAGCTGGTTTGGTTTCAATCTGACTATATTCATAGCCCTGTTCTTCCAATGCATTTTTAAATTGAAAATAGGTAACTCCCTTTAAAATAAGGGTGATAACAAGATATGAGCTGCTTACTATAAGTCCCAGATTGTTGAATTATCTTCTTTTTTTACTGTCTCTTTTGGAACGCATGGCCAGGATAAGAAAGAGGAGGAAAGGAAGGGTATAAAGCGGATCTATTACAAAAATGTTTCTAAAGGCCAGTCGTGTAGCAAACGGCCAGAAAAGTTGGGTGCCCCAGGTGGTAAAGGAATCCAGGATAGGATGGGTGAAAAGTCCCCAAAACATAAGCAACGACCAATCTTTCCAGCTTGCGATGGATCTTCGTTCAACTTTGGAAATAAGCCATCCAAATATGGGAGCAAATAGCACCGAAAAGAAAATGGAATGGGAGAACCCGCGATGAATTTCCAATGCGGTCACGGTATCTGTAAAATAGCTCGCAAAAATATCCAGATCGGGAATTGTCCCGGCGATTGCGCCGTAAAGCATTGCTTTATTGCCAATTTTTTTACCCAAAACAGCTTCTCCAACCGCGGCGCCCAATACAATTTGAGTGAGTGAATCCATAGTTTAATATTCGTGCAACACAGGTCTTTAAAAACCTAACAGGTCTCGAGGATCTGTTGGGTTTAGTGATATTTATACTTTTATATTTTCGCAGTCAGGGATTTTACAACCACAAAACCAAAGCCGGAAAAGAGCATCAGATGAAAAATTATGAGCCCAAAATCATTCAGTTTAAAGGCGCTAAAAATGGCAAAACCAAAATACAGCCAGAGCAGCGATTCAAGAATTATGCTGAAAGAGAGGGTTTTTGAAAGATATTTATTGTCTTTCCAGGAGTCTTTTAAATTATTGATATTGAATTTTGGGGTACGTATAAATTCACTTTTTCTGCCGAAATGTCCCTCTAAAACTGCCAGAGAATTATGTGCCGAAAAGCCCATTGCCACAGAGAAAAAGGTAATAAACATCCCAATAAAACTAAAAAAACTCTTTATTCCTTTGCCGTGAATTTTGGCATAGGTTACCCAATAGCAAATAAAGAAAATTAGGGTGCTTATGGCAAAAAAGGCGATCACATAAAAATATCCACTGAATTGCGGATTCAAATTTTTAATATACAGTACCGGAAGGCTTAATACAGCCAACAGGAGGATCACTAGGAACATACTTGAATTTAAAAGGTGGAAAAAACCGTGGAATTTAGTCCCCGCAGTCAGGTTTTTATCCCATAACAATTTGGGATAATTTTTCTGAAAATTCTCAGCGGCACCCTTGTTCCATCTGAATTGCTGGGTTCGGGCAGCGCTTATTACCACGGGAAGTTCGGCAGGGGTTTCCACATCCTCCAGGTATTTGAATTTCCATCTCTTCATCTGGGCACGGTAACTTAAATCCAGATCTTCAGTTAAAGTATCACCACTCCAGTTTCCCGCATCCAAAATGCATTCTTTTCGCCAGATTCCCGCGGTGCCGTTAAAATTGATAAAATGCTTTCCAAAATTCCGACCTACCTGCTCCAGGATAAAATGAAAGTCGAGCGCAAAAGCCTGGATTTTTGTGAGCAGGGAATAATCCCGGTTAATGTGTCCCCAACGGGTTTGAACCACGCCAACTTCAGGATCTTTAAAATAGGGTACGGTTTGATACAACCAGTCTTTTTTCGGAAGAAAATCGGCGTCAAAAACCGCAATGAATTCTCCTTTTGCGATCTTTAAGCCTTCCTTTAAGGCGCCCGCCTTAAAACCAATGCGATTTTCCCGACAAATGTGTTTTATGTCCAGCCCGGTTTGTTGCAGATTTTGTATTTGCAACGCGGTTTTTTCCACAGATTCGGTAGAATCGTCCAAAACCTGAATTTCAAGCTTGTCTGTGGGATATTCAATTCCAGCTATATTTTCAAGGAGCCGTTCCACCACATACATCTCATTATATATAGGAAGCTGAATGGTCACATAAGGGATTTCTTCGGCCTTTGAAAAATTGAATTTAACGGAGGAACCGGGATTCCTTTTTGAGCGAATGTAATTGATGAGCAGGCCTAATTGCGCCAGGCTGTATAAAAAAACCAGGAACAATGCGAAGGTGTAAAGTATGATAATTGCAACATCCATTATTTGAAACTGTATTTAAAGATCCAACCTAAAATCTTAACTCCGGCAAATATAGCCCCTTTGACGGTTCCTGAAACTTTTGAGATCCCTATCCTGTTTTTATAATGAACGGGCACTTCTATATAGGTCAGTTTTTGTTTTATTGCTTTTAACTGCATTTCTACCGTCCAGCCATAGGTTTTGTCCTGCATTTGCAATGCGAGCAACTTCTTGTATTTTATGGCTCGAAACGGACCGAGATCGGTAAATTTGGCGTTGAAAAACAGTTTCATCAAACTGGTTGCCAGCCAATTTCCAAAAACCTGTGGAAAGGTCATCGAACCTTTTTCCCGCCATCTTTTTACGCGTGAGCCAATTACCAAATCCATATTATTATTGATAATGGGGGCTACAATTTTGTGAAGATCCTGGGGATGATCGCTGTAATCGCCATCCAGAAAAACCACGATATCGGGTTCTATTTCCTGGGATGCTATATATTCCAATCCCATTAAGCAAGCGTATCCGTAACCTTTTTGAGGTTCACTGAGAACAGTTGCTCCGGCCATTTTTGCGACAGTTTCAGTTTGATCTGAAGAATTGTTGCTCACCACAATAATTTCCGAAACGAGATCGGGAATCTCTGAAATTACTTTACCTATGGATGCTTCCTCATTAAAGGCCGGGATAATTACTTTTATTATAAAACTCATTTAAAACTTTAACTTCAGGCTTACCTGGTTTAATTTCCTGGCACAAAAATATTGAGATGTGCGCTTTGCTTCATTTGTTAAATGTAAGTCGTTATTTAT
>JBBRGD010000270.1:0-3694 GCA_038241065.1 Flavobacteriales bacterium | reverse complement strand
AATCTGTTGAAATTCTTCTGAAGAATTAACCCATTTATTCTGGGTTCTGTAAGTGTGCAACCTGTCAATTTCCGCGGGTGACATCCCCAAGGTATATCCTCTATAATCTGTAATTAGATTTGGATTAAAAGGAAATATTTTAACTGTTTTATCTGCCGAAGCAGCCAGTTTTACGGAATCAATTTTCTTTTGGAACAGCGTGAGATCCTGCTCATTGAACCCGGAAGGGATGTTATTCTCAGAAAGATTGACAAAATGATAAACCAACTGAAGAACTATAATAATTACGACCAATAAAAAAATCCCAATTTGTTGACTTCTGTTGAAAACAAAATGGGATTTAAATTTCATCATGATCTTAATTCATTATTTTACTTTTACTTCTGCTGCTTTCATATAAAGTTCTCCCGCTTTCAATTTTTTCATATAAGCGCGTAAGTCATTTCTAACTTCTCCGGACATAATGTAAAGACCTATAATATTAGGAAAGGACATCGCAAGGATCATCATATCTGAAAAATCCAACACAGCACCAAGGCTTACGGAAGCTCCAATCACTACAAATATCAGAAACATCACTTTATATATTATTTCAGATCTTTTGCTTTTTCCGAATAAATAAGTCCAGGCTCTCATCCCGTAATAGGACCATGAAATCATGGTAGAAAAGGCGAATAAAAATACGGCGGCTGTCAATACATAAGGAAACCAGGAAACCACGCTACCAAAAGCATCAGAAGTTAATTGCGCTCCAGCCATTCCTTCAACTTCATGCATCCCTGTAAAAATAAGCACCAACGCAGTAAGAGTACAAACAACCACAGTATCAATAAATGGCTCTAATAAGGCAACAAAACCTTCAGAAGGCGGATGATTGGTCTTTGCCGCAGAGTGGGCAATTGCCGCAGACCCTACCCCTGCTTCGTTGGAGAAGGCGGCTCGTTGGAAACCTACAATCAACACCCCAATAATTCCTCCTTTAAGCGCAGTAGGATTAAATGCCCCTACATAAATCGCATTTAATGCAGGTAAAATGTTTTCGATATTTATAAATATTACGGTTAAGCAACCTAATATATAGATCCCCGCCATAATAGGAACGATCTTTTCTGTCACTTTTGCAATGCTGTTGATACCTCCAATAATTACAACACCCACTAAAACAGCGGTAACTAATCCAAAATAAAATCCGTTTCCTACCAGAAATGGAAATTGCCCTTGTAATTGTTCAAAAGCCTGATTTGACTGAAACATATTTCCTCCCCCAAAGGAAGCTCCAATAGCCAGAACCGAAAATACCGCAGCAAGAACTTTCCCCAGGCCTTTTTTATTTCTTTTTTCCAGTCCGTATCGCAAATAATTCATAGGGCCACCAAATACACGGCCTTCACTATTTATAAATCTGTATTTTACTCCAAGGGTACATTCTACAAATTTTGAGGACATTCCCAGCAAACCGGCTAAGATCATCCAAAAAGTAGCTCCTGCACCACCCAAAGATATAGCCACAGCAACCCCGGCAATATTCCCTAATCCTACGGTTCCGGAAACCGCAGTTGCCAAAGCCTGGAAATGCGTGATTTGACCCGGTGCATCCGGATCGTCATATTTACCACTGGCCAATTGAAAGGAATGTTTAAAACCCCTGAAATTAATAAAGCCCATTCTAATCGTAAAAAACAAGGCGCCAAATAAAAGCCACACTACTATAAACGGAATGTTTTTCTTAATAAGATCTCCATTGGGATGCATTAAAGCAACCTTTTCATCATAAACAATTTTAGCAAGGTTATGTGCCCCCCGCATAATAACATCTTTTTTATTTTTGTAGTCATAAATAACATCTCCTTCCTGTGCCAAATAGCGCAAGGTTCCCGGTGCATTCGCATAAACGTTTAGGTCTTCTCCTTTATCTGATTCTACAGTGGCTATTAAATCGCCTTTTCAACTTTGGAGTTTTCAGGTTTTAACCATTTTTTTAATAAAAATCGATCCTGAACACCCGCTTCCCAACCCGGAGTGGGAACATTCTTTAAATCGGCATAAACCACCGGATCATAAATTCCAATGGCCGTAAAAAGATCCCAGAACAATACTTTTTCCATTTGTGCGACAATGGGTTTAAATGCGCCGTTAAAATGTTCGGTAATAGCTTCCGCCTTTACCTTATAAGTTCCTTTAGCGGTTGCTCCTTTAGAATCGGTAACCACAACCGAATACGGAACTCCTTCCGCCAATCCTTCCGAACGGGCGGAAGTTAACAGAGTAGATTGATTTTCCCATTTGTATGTATAAGGAGGGGTTCCTCCTTCAATTTCTAAATCTATAAAACCATCGTTAATTAAATTGGAGGGATTTCCAATATTTGCCTTTATTTCCAGATCCTGGGCATATAATGAAAATAACGAAAATGTAAATAATGCTGAAAGTAAGTACTTTCTCATAAAGAGTATTTAATAGTTAGTTGAAGCTTATTTTAATGCGAAGCAAGAAACTAAAAAAATAGGCTTTTTCAAATTTTATAGAGTTAAAATGTTAAATATTTGCTAAACATTATAAAACTCTTTCAGTTTTTCAATTTGGTTTGGCCTGCCAATAAGGATTAATTTGGAATCTTTTTTAAGAATAAGTGAAGGCTCCGGATTAACAATGTATTCACCATTAGGAGACTTATAGCCTATGATAGAGCATCCTGTTTTTTTTCGTAGATCCAAATCCATGATCGCAAGTTCTCCTCCATCGGTACATATTTTTTCAAAAGGAACCTGTTCCACATTAATACTGTCTTCTTCCCCTGAAACAGTCAAATTGTCCAAAAATTCCACCAAAACCGGAACAACTACTAATGATGCCATATGATCTCCCCCAATTTTATCCGGCATTATCACATTATCTGCACCTGCCAGCTTCAGCTTTCGGGAACTCGTTTCCTCTGTAGCACGACTTATTATCTTTAATTTTCCATTAATTTGCCTTGCAGACAGCACAATAAATAAATTATCAGCATCACTTGGCAATGCACAAATAAGGCTTCGGGCTCTTTCAATTCCTGCTTTTATCAATATCTCATCCTCATTTGCATTCCCGAATATTATCAGGATATTGTCATCAGAAATACGTTCAACAACACTTTCATCCTTTTCAATAATAACAAATGGCTGTTTGTAATCAAGTAATTTTTGGGCGGCTTGTTTGCCGTTTCTGCCGAAGCCACAAACTATGACATGGTCTTTCAGGGAATCTACTTTTTTCTGCACTCTGTTTTTTCTTAAGTTACCAATATTGTTTTTACTTAACATATATTCTGTTATAACCGAAATGACATATCCCAAAGTAAAGAAACTAAAAATTACAAATAGGGATGTGAAAATTTTATCAATAGGTCCAAGAGGCCTTACTTCTTCATAGCCCACAGTTGTAATGGTAATAATCGTCATATAGATGGCGTCTATCAGGGAAAATCCGGATAGAAATTTAAAACCAAACACTCCAATCAAAAAAATTAAAAGAAGAAGCAGAAGTGCGATGTATAATTTTGAACGAAATAGATTTTTCATAAATCAAAAACCGAAGTCCGTTTGGTGTAAACCAGATCTTTGATTTTTAACCAAAAGGCCAGCGTGAGATAAATTGCAAAACCCATTCCTAAGGTCGCAAATGAAAGATATATAAAAAATAAACGGATACTTTTTGC
>JBBRGD010000269.1:0-3708 GCA_038241065.1 Flavobacteriales bacterium | reverse complement strand
ACATAATATTGATACCATCAGTTTTAAAGAGCCTATAGATTCTTCAAATATGAATCCAAAATATTGGTTTCAGATTGCACAGATTATAGAAGAAAGGTTTGAAGATTACGATGGGTTTGTTGTGTTGCATGGCAGTGATACTATGTCTTACAGTGCTTCAGCATTGAGTTTTATGTTTGAAAATTTGACTAAACCTATTATTTTTACAGGCTCACAATTGCCAATTGGAGATTTGAGAACCGATGCCAAAGAAAATTTGATCACCAGCATCCAAATAGCTGGTTTGCAAAAACAAGGACGGCCTGAGATTTCTGAAGTGGGCTTGTATTTTGAGTATAAATTATATAGGGGTAACAGGACAACAAAAATTAATGCCGAACATTTTCAGGCATTTTCTTCCTTAAATTATCCGGCTCTGGCAGAATCTGGGGTTCATTTATCTGTAAATCACAGTGCGCTTTGGAAAATCAATAGGAGAAAACGCACAAAATTGCATACCTATTTTAACGATGATGTATTGATTTTAAAAATGTTTCCCGGGATAAGTGAAAGTACGGTAGATCATATTTTATCTAAGAAAGATCTCAAAGGAGTTGTGCTTGAAACTTATGGCAGTGGAAATGCACCAACCGATAGTTGGTTTATAAATTTATTGAAAAAGCATATTTCCAAAGGCTTAATAGTGGTAAATGTGACTCAATGTATTGCGGGAAGTGTCGCGATGGGAGAATATGAAACCAGCACACAATTAAAAAAAATAGGTGTGGTATCCGGAAAAGACATTACAACAGAGGCAGCTGTAGTCAAATTAATGTACCTTTTGGGCAAGGATTTGTCTCCAAAAGTGTTTAAAACTATCTTTGAAACCTCGCTGCGGGGGGAAATGATATAAAATTAAAGATAAATATCCGATAGTTGAAATTTACAAGTGTGTGAGAATCCTTATTTTTGTTTTGCCGACAAAAAATAATATAATGAGACCCTTAGAAAGCAATAAAATACAAACAAGGAACAAATCCGCCAAATTATTGATAGCTTCCCGTTAGAAACTCTCACGTTATGCACTTCACATCCTGCCCAAAGGCTTTGTGCAGATGTAGCGTAATGAGTTGCTGAGCTGGCTTTTTAGCTAATATTCTTGAACTAATACTTCTGTTGGAATATGCAAGACCGAACTCAATTTTGGAATCTATCCTAAAGTCAGTTTACGTTTTCGGTTTAAATTTCGCTAACTCGGCTGATGAAACCTACGACTTCAGCCAAGTCTTTTTGTTTGATTCCCATCTGTTCCATTCGGAATTTTATCGACTCAAGTGGGTCAGGCATTCCAATTGAATAATGCCCATCTTCATATTTTTCAATTAGAATAGAAAGCACCTCCGCTTCGTCTCCTTCAGGTGTGTCAATTTCTGCCTGGAAAATATCCTCTAACCTTTCCTTGGTTGTAGTCTTGTTCTGTTTTAATTGCTTTTATTTCCATTTCAAATGTTGTTTGCGTCTATTTTATCATATTTATCGTATTCTTTGTGCTTTCCAATAATCTTGATTTTTTCAAGCTATATGGAAACGTATTGCAATATGAAAAGTTTGGCATTTTGAATCTCCAGTTTTTCAACTTACTACACCGTTTTCTTATTGTTTATTCATTCATATTTATGCTTTTTAGCACAGGTTTGTATTATTCAAAATAGTTGTGAAATTCTTTAAATTGAATTTTTAATTCTGTCAATTGTTTGTCTGCCTCATCTTTCGATTTTGTAGCGATTAAGGCATGCATATTATCTTCTATGCCATTGAAAAAAATATGTATTTGATTAAATAATTCACCTGTATATGAATCGTCTAAGATTATATTCTTTACATCATTAAATATATCTTTTCCTAATTGATTGTAATCCGAAATGTTATTTGATTTATAATTGTTTATTTTCTTAACAACAACATTTATTTGTTCCATAGATTCTTTTTTTAAAATCCACTTTTTACTATTATCCAATTGCAACTTACCACCCATCATTTGTATCCTCATTTCTGGGGCTGAACCAAAATCATACTCAAATATAGTTTCAGCAATTAAACGTAATTCTTCATCTTCATAGATAAGTTTAGGCATTAATTTAAATTTTTTTACAGCTCCTGGCATTAATGTTTTTTCTTGTGAAGGATTTTTAACAATTGCCATAATGGCATTTACAAATTCATTTTTATTTGGATAGTTTGGTTTATAATGCTCTTGAACGCTTAACATTGGTGGGGCAATCATTTGGTCTATTCTTAAAGGGTCTAGTTTTGCAAAATGACAGATGTAGCACTTTTGTTTGATAAGTTCATAGCCCTTTGAATTAGATACAAAATTTTGTTCAACTTCCGCATTTGGAGAAACATTTCCTTCAGTAGAATTTTTCGATTTTGAATTCCCCTTGTTTTCTTTTTGATTTGTGTTACAACTTATTAGACCAATAAGTAGCACAAAAATTAACAGAGTTATTTTCATATTGTACCTTATTTAATATTTCTCACTTGTTAAATGGCAGTCAGTCTAAAAACCTAAGTTTACTGATGATTGTGGACAAAAATAAGGTTTTTAAACTTAGGATTAGGGTTAGGGTTTAAGGTATTACTTGGTTATAATGCATTAAAATGGCTTTGGAAACTTTGATTAAAACAGATAAACAAAGAATCAACTTAGCAGATACCTTCCGTTACTTTGAGTAAAGTTTTTAAACAGTCTGAAATATAAAGGATAAAAGAATCTTAAAATCTTTATTTAGATCCATTTCAAACTACATCGAGCTAGTTGAGGTACGACATATATTATATATTTTTGTCTTAATATTAACATAAATAAGATGCCAATAAAAAGTTATATCCTTCATTTTGAGGAAGGAAAAAAAGAAATTTTACTTAAAGAACTTTATAAACTCGAGAATTGCGATTTAATTCCTGCAGAAAATCAAGATGTAGTGGTTTTAGTAACAGACACAGCTACGGAAGAATTAGATAACATTTTATACAATCAACTATTAGAGATTAAAGGCTTGAAACACATGTCATTAGTTTCTGGCTTTGATGCTAAATAATTATGAATATGGAACAAAAGAATGTGAATCGTAGATCCTTTATTAAAAAAATGGCAGCAGTAGCAGCAATGACGGCTGCCGCAGCAATGTTTCCAGGAATTATTTTTGCTTCGGAACAAGAAGAAAATATTCCTATAGGTGGAAATTTAGATTGGAAGAAAGGACCTTGCCGCTTTTGTGGTGTTGGTTGTGGAATTTTGGTGGGTGTTGAAAACGGAAAAGCAGTTGCAGTAAAAGGAGATCCAAATTCAGCAGTTAATAAAGGCTTATTGTGTGTAAAAGGTTATCATCAAGCTATTTGTATTCAAGCTAAAGACAGATTAACACATGCCTTGGTGAAGAAAAATGGGAACTATGTGAAAACTCCTATTGATGAAGCCCTAGATATTGTTGCAAACAAAATGAAGCAAACCATTGAAAAACATGGAAAAGATTCTGTGGCAATGTATACATCGGGCCAATCTACAATTCCAGAAGGATATGTAGCTTCAAAATTAATGAAAGGAGCCATTGGAACTAATAATTTAGATTGCAATGCGCGTTTGTGTATGGCAAGTGCAGTTACAGGATTTTTAACAACTTTTGGAGCTGATGAGCCAATGGGATGTTATGAAGATATTGATTACGC
>JBBRGD010000268.1:0-3715 GCA_038241065.1 Flavobacteriales bacterium | reverse complement strand
CTATGGAATTGCTGGATTTTACAGGAACCCCAATAACCGGTAAAGGAGATAAGGAAGCGATCATTCCGGGTAAATGCGCCGCTCCTCCGGCTCCGGCTATAATTACATTTATTCCGCGGGTATGAGCGTTTTTACCGTATTCAAATAATTTTTCCGGAGTGCGGTGTGCCGATACTATATCAACTTCCACCTCTATGTCAAATCCCGTTAAAATATCTATTGCATCCTGCATCACCTTCAAATCACTGGTGCTTCCCATTATTACTGCTACTTTACTCATCTTTTCAAGGGTTTGGTCGTTTAATTATTACTTATAACCTTAATGGTTTTTTTAACTTTTTCTGCAATTTCATGGGCCACCTTCAAATCTTTATTTACGATTGTAATGTGCCCCATTTTTCTAAATGGGCGGGTGATTTTTTTGCCGTAAATGTGAGGGGTAACCCCGGGCATTTGTAAAATTTTCTCTATGTTTTGGTAGATAGCCGGTCCTGTATAATTTTCGTCTCCAGCAAGGTTTAGCATTATTGCGCCCACTTTACTTTCGGTATTTCCTAAAGGCAAATCCAGAATGGCCCGAAGATGCTGCTCAAATTGGTTAGTGTAGCTTGCTTCTATAGTGAAATGCCCACTGTTATGAGGTCTTGGAGCTACTTCGTTTACCAGGAGCTCATCATCTTTAGTTTGGAACATTTCTACTGCCAGTAATCCAACATGCTGGAATGCTTCTGAGACCGTTTCTGCCAGTTTTCGGGCTTTTTGTGCAACAGCGTCATCAATCCTGGCGGGGCAAATAACATATTCCACCTGGTTTGAGATGGGATGAAATTCCATTTCAACCACAGGGTAAGTACGCATTTCGCCGGAAGGGTTTCGGGCAACAATTACTGCAAGTTCATTTTTAAAAGGGATCATATCTTCGGCAATGCAAGCTCCTTCCGGGATTTCCTGTAAATCTTTCAGCGATCTTAAAACCATAACACCTCTGCCATCATATCCACCTGTAGCGCTTTTCCAAACCAATGGCAACTTCAACGCAATTTCATTTAAAGCATTTAAAAATTCGGACTTAGATTTAAAAGTAGAAAATGTGGCCGTTGGAATATTATTATCGGTAAAAAACTGTTTTTGAATGCTCTTATCCTGAATTTTCGCCAAAGTTTTTGAAGATGGATATACTTTTATGCCTTCCGATTCCAGTTGCTTTAGTGCTGATACATTCACCGATTCAATTTCGAAGGTAAGCACATCTACTTTTCTTCCAAAATCAAGCACTGTTTTATAATCCATCAGGTCGCCTTGCTGAAAATAATTGGACGCAATTTTACAGGGAGCTTCCTCACTGGGGTCCATTACAAAAGTCTGAACGTCGTACTTTCGGGTTTCATAAAGCAGCATTTTCCCAAGCTGGCCGCCACCTAGGATGCCTAATTTAAAATCTGAAGAAAAATAGTTAACCATAATTTTCAAGAAGTTTAAGCAAAAATAATTTTTTAAGATGGATTGAACGAGTAATTCCCAAATAAATCAATCGATTTGTTCCAACGGCAAATTGTTTAGAATCCTTATCTTTGCTCTCTTAAAATAAAAAGTATTGATTCAATTACACGATTTAAGATTTGAGCCCTTTATTTCTGAAGAAAGGTTAACAGCCTCAATAGATAAAATTTCAGAACAAATTAACAGAGATTATAAGGATAAAACACCTGTTTTTCTGGGTATCCTAAATGGGGCATTTATGTTTGCTTCAGAGATCATTAAAAGGTTTGAAGGAGATTGTGAGGTAGCTTTTGTGAAACTGGGATCTTACCAGGGAATTTCAACAACTGGAACGGTGGAGACTATGATGGGATTGAACATGTCTTTAGAAAACAGGCATGTAATAGTGATTGAAGATATTGTAGACACAGGAAATACCTTGGCTGCGATTGACAGGATCTTAATATCTAAGAATGTAGCGGATTATAAAACGGTAACTCTCTTTTTTAAACCTGAAGCCTACCAAAAGGAATATAATGTAGAGTACATTGGACTTGAAATTCCAAACGATTTTATCGTTGGGTATGGATTGGATTACAATGGCCTTGGCCGAAATCTAACCCAGGTATATAAACTTAAAAAACAGGAAATGAAAAATTTGGTATTATTTGGCCCTCCAGGTGCGGGGAAAGGAACTCAGGCTGACGTTTTAAAAGTTAAATACAATCTTGTACATATTTCTACAGGGGATGTTTTTAGGTATAACATTAAAAATCAAACCGAACTGGGGCTGCACGCAAAATCTTTTATGGATAAAGGCCAATTAGTTCCAGACGATGTAACTATTAAGATGTTGGGAGCAGAATTGGATAAAAATCCCGAATCTAATGGTTTTATTTTTGATGGTTTTCCAAGAACTGTAGCACAGGCTAAAGCTTTATCTGATTTGTTATCTGAAAAAAATACCGATGTGACCGGGATGATCGCTTTGGAAGTTGAGGATGAGGTTTTGGTAAAAAGATTATTGGAACGCGGAAAAACATCCGGAAGACCGGATGATGCCGATGAAACCATCATCCGTAATAGGATCAAAGTTTATTACGATGAAACCTCTATTTTAAAGAATTTTTACGAAAAGCAGGGAAAATATTATGGTGTTAAAGGTGTTGGTTCCATAGAGGAGATTACCAACCGTATCAGTGAGGTGATAGACTCATTATAAACATATTATTTGTGATAAAATTAAGCTGCAAATTTAATATTGTTTCAATATTTTATCAATTTCAAAATTTTGTGGTTCGAAATTTGGGGAAAGATTAATAATTAAGAAGTTCGTTTTTTTTAACGAGAAAAGAAACGATAAAAGGATAGAAATGACTGAAGGGAATTTTGTGGACTATGTTAAGATGCATATTTCATCTGGAAAAGGAGGGCAGGGATCTGCCCATTTGCGAAGGGAAAAATATATAGCTAAAGGAGGTCCGGATGGCGGAGATGGCGGTCGTGGCGGGCATATAATTATGAAAGGAAATAAAAATCTTTGGACTTTATTGCATTTAAAATTTAAACGACATATTAAAGCCGATCACGGTTTACATGGAAGTAAGCAACGTAGTTCTGGTGCCGATGGTGCCGATCAATATATTGAAGTTCCGTTGGGAACAGTAATTCGCGATACCGAGACTCAGGAAGTCATTTACGAGGTTACCGACGATGAACAGGAAGTTATCATTGCCGAAGGCGGTAAAGGCGGACAGGGTAACTGGCATTTTAAATCATCTACAAATCAAACTCCGCGCTATGCCCAACCAGGGATGGACGGACTGGAATTGGATATAACTTTAGAACTTAAATTATTGGCAGATGTTGGTTTGGTTGGGTTTCCAAACGCAGGAAAATCCACCTTGCTTTCTGTAATTACAGCTGCAAAACCTAAAATTGCCGATTACGAGTTTACCACATTAAAGCCTAATCTTGGAATTGTTGAGTATCGCGAATATAAAACATTCGTAGTTGCTGATATTCCTGGGATAATTGAAGGTGCTGCAGAAGGCAAAGGCATTGGTCATAGATTTCTGCGCCATATCGAACGAAATTCTACTCTGTTATTTTTAATTCCCGCGGATGCACCGGATATTGTCAAACAATACGAAATTTTGCTGGATGAACTTAGGCGTTATAACCCGGAATTATTAGATAAGGAAAGGCTTGTCGCAATCTCCAAATGCGATATGCT
>JBBRGD010000267.1:0-3730 GCA_038241065.1 Flavobacteriales bacterium | reverse complement strand
ATTTGGCGCTTATGATTAACGCTTCTTAAATAGATTGCCAAAATCCTTTCCGGAAACTGAACTGCAATATCGGTATAAATACTTGCATCGTGTTCCCCGCTATCTCCAATAAGAATGAATTTTAAATCGGGATAGGTTTTTAAAATATTGATTATTTCCTTCTGTTTATGGGGTTTTTCCGGTTTCAGGGATCGATCAAAAGGTGTCCTGAAATTTCTCAGCAAAATGGGACCTTTAGGAAATTTATTGAAATCCAGGAACAATTTGAGATACTGATATAAATTCCACGGACTATTGCTGATATAAAACACAGGATTTTTATTGTTTCCGCTTCTTCCAAGATGGAGTTTTTGGTAAAGTTCGGGTGCTCCTTTAAATGGAATTCTATTATAGGCATTGGTTAGAAGCGAATTTTTAAGCAACCTCCATTTTAAGAAAGATGTGACCCCTGTATGCAAAATAGTGTCGTCTATATCGCTAATAACGCCATATTCAGCTTCTGCATCAGGAATTAACAGTTCTCCCTGGAAATAATCCTCAACCAGGTTGGTTTGTTTTCCAAGCTCCTTTTTAAAGTATAGATCCACCGTTACCCAACCCTCTTCATTGGCAATAACAGAAAGATCCTTTGAAATGTTTTGGTCGAATAAAAAAAAGCCTTCTTCATCAGTTTTAGTTGTTAAACTCAAAATCCCGGGTATGTTTAATTCAATTTTAGCATCGGGAATTTCAAAACTATCAAACTGTTTATAGGTGTTTTTCAGGGTTTTTGAAAAGGATTGATCTTCGACGATCTTAAGTGGCACATCGTCCAGGGCCCGGCCTAATAAATAAATATGTGACCGTGTTCCATAACTTCGGTAAGGAGTGATTAAGATATTATCAATATTTCTATATACCCCAAAAATCTTCTTAATTCGTCTTAACATCTACATTTTTAATTTTAGTTGCCCTCACTTTTTCCGAAAGTACTATTAAACAAAAAATCTCCGCCATTACGACGAAGATTTTTTTACAAATTTTAATACTGAATTATTTTATAATTGCTGAATTTCAGCTTGAACTTCAGCTTCTGTACCTCTGAAGGTTCTCTCTAATACATCGGTTTTTCCATTTTCTGTGGTGGTTACCCTTACTTTTGCAACGGTTTCCTCCCCTTCCAAAGACATAATTACCTGAACTTCCTTTGAAATTGATTGTGCTTCAGTCTCGCTCATTTCAATTATTGTTGCATCTGCAGGAGTATTGGGAACATTCTCTATAGTATGTCCTCCCAAAATTGGAGCAAGCACCAAGCCTATCAAGCAGGTAAGTTTGATTAGGATGTTCATAGATGGACCTGAAGTGTCTTTAAACGGATCTCCAACTGTATCTCCGGTTACGGCTGCTTTGTGAGCCTCAGAACCTTTGTAAGTCAGCTCCCCGTTGATCATTACCCCGGCTTCAAACGATTTTTTGGCATTATCCCAGGCACCACCTGCATTGTTTTGAAATATTGCCCAAAGAACACCACTCACGGTTACTCCGGCCATATAACCTCCGAGCATTTCGGCAATCATTAAATTTTCATAGCCAAAAAGCATCGGCACAAGTGCGATTGCAATAGGGAAACCTATAGTCAACAATCCTGGCAAGCGCATTTCTTTCAACGCGGCTTCGGTAGAAATTGCGACACATTTATCGTATTCCGGTTTTCCCGTACCCTCCATTATCCCGGGGATCTCCCTGAACTGACGGCGAACTTCCTCTACCATCTTCATGGCTGCTTTCCCTACAGATTTCATAGCCAAGGCTGAAAATACTACAGGTACCATTCCTCCCACAAACAACATCGCCAATACAGGAGCTTTAAAGATATTAATCCCGTCTATCCCTGTTAAGGTTACGTAAGCGGCAAAAAGAGCCAGGGAAGTCAATGCTGCAGAAGCAATTGCAAAACCCTTTCCTGTTGCAGCAGTAGTGTTTCCAACAGAATCTAAAATATCAGTCCGTTCCCGAACTTCACTTGGCAGTTCACTCATCTCAGCAATTCCACCGGCATTGTCAGAAATAGGTCCAAAAGCATCGATAGCCAATTGCATAGCTGTAGTAGCCATCATTGCTGAAGCGGCCAAAGCTACCCCGTAAAATCCTGCGAAAGCATAAGAAGCAACGATTGCACTCGCAAAAAGTAAGATTGAAGCGAATGTAGAGATCATTCCTGTAGCCAAACCTGCTATTATATTGGTTCCCGCTCCGGTACTGGAATTTTGAACAATAGACATCACCGGCTTTTTTCCAAGTCCTGTATAATATTCAGTTACTGCAGATATAAGTCCGCCCACTCCAAGTCCTACTAAGGTTGCATAAAATACCCGCATAGATGAAATGGTATTAAGCTCATAACCTTCAGCCCCACCAATAAAAAAGCGCATGGTCATTGTATTTTCAGGTAACATCCATCTTACCAAAAAGAAACAGGCAACTGCTACCAAAGCTATAGAAACCCAGTTTCCAATATTCAAAGCTCTTTGAACCTCAGCTTCTTTTGCATTCTTATTGGATATTTTCACAAGGAAAGTTCCTATAATAGAGATGATGATCCCAACACCTGCAATTGACATTGGCAACAGGATTGGCCCAATTCCACCAAAGCCTTCGTTCACAATATTGCCACCCATATCCCGGATGACATAATTTCCAAGTACCATAGCTGCTAATACTGTAGCTACGTAACTTCCAAATAAATCGGCACCCATTCCGGCAACATCCCCAACGTTATCACCCACATTGTCGGCAATAGTCGCGGGATTACGCGGATCGTCTTCAGGGATGCCGGCTTCAACTTTTCCTACCAAATCGGCACCAACATCGGCGGCTTTGGTATAAATACCTCCACCCACACGGGCAAAAAGTGCTATAGATTCAGCTCCAAGGGAAAATCCTGCCAGAGTTTCCAGAACAATGGTCATCTGTTCGGTATTGGTCCATACTCCACCCATAAAATAATGGAAAAAGAATATAAAAAAAGCGGTAAGTCCAAGCACCGCCAAACCTGCTACTCCAAGTCCCATCACTGTTCCTCCGGAGAAGGACACTTTTAAAGCCTGCGGCAAACTGGTACGGGCTGCCTGGGTAGTACGCACATTAGTTTTTGTGGCGATTTTCATCCCCATATTTCCGGCAAGTGCAGAAAAAACTGCACCAAAAATAAAAGCCACCACAATTAGCCAGTGTGTAGTGGGAACTATAAAAGAAACTGCCGCCAAAGCAATACTGGCAATAATCACGAAATATGTCAATAGTTTGTATTCGGCATTTAGGAAGGCAAGTGCTCCTTCATAGATATGTGAGGCAATATCATGCATCTTTCCGTCTCCGGCGTCCTGCTTTAAAACCCAGGATCTTTTGACCCACATAAACCCGAGCCCAACCAATGCCAGAATAGCCGGCATGTAAATCATCATTAATTCCATAGTAAATTGTTAATGTTTAGTTAATGGAGTAAAAGTAGTAAATCAATTATAATTAAAAAAGCAATAACCTTTTAAGATTATTGCCTTTAATTTTTTAAAAATAAGGATGAAAATTTCAGTTTAAATTCCAAACCTGTTTTTATCTCCCTCGTAATTTTCAAATCTTTCTATACACTGTTGTATGATTATTTTTGCTTCAGCTAAATCACCCCAACCGCCAACATCTACTTTCTTTTTTTCAAGGTCTTTATATACCTTAAAGAAATGTTCGATCT
>JBBRGD010000266.1:0-3758 GCA_038241065.1 Flavobacteriales bacterium | reverse complement strand
AGGAGCTGTGGTTACAAACAGGTATCCAATTGTACAAACTCTAATGGGAGAAGAAAAACCTGATTTTATATTGGTAGTAGAGTTTCCAAACCAACAATCACTTCAACAATTATTTACCAGCGAAGAATACAGGAAATTAGTGCCTTATAGGGAAAAAGCCTTTTCTAAAATTAATGTTTTTATCTCCACAGAATAACCCTAATGCAGGATATGCTTTTTGGATGTGAAATGTTTTCTCCTTTGGTTTATAATGCCCAGGGGGAACTTTAAAATAAATTAAATTATGGATTTTAAAACTGAAAGAATAATTATACGGCCTGTAGGCATAGGAGATGGAGAATCTTTATTTACATATCGTGGAGATCCTGAAACTAATAAATATTTGAGTTTGATTCCTCATACTGTTGAGGATGTTGAGGAATTTATTTCAAAAACTTCAAATGAAATTAATGTTCCGGGGACCTGGTTTCAATTTATAATTATTGAGAAAGCCACGAATGAGTTGATTGGTGATATAGGAATTCATTTTTTAGAAACTGATTCAAAGAATAAACAGGTGGAAATTGGCTATACTTTAGATAAAAGATTTCGAGGGAATGGATATGCATTTGAAGCATTATCAGTTATAATTGATTATTTGGTAAATTCATTAAACAAACATAGGATTATCGCATCTATTGATCCAGCTAACATTGATTCAATTAAATGGGTTGAGCGATTAGGCTTTAGAAAAGAAGCTCATTTTATTAAGAGTTTGTTTTTTCATGGGAAATGGGTAGATGATTTAGTTTATGCCATTCTGGCCAGGGAATGGAAAGAAAGGAATCAAAAGTAAAAAGTTTTTTGGTAAAAAAATCACCAATCAGTTCTTTGAAAAACTTACTTGTTCTGGGTTTTAAAAAAAGTAATTTCTTTTCAAAAATTCAAACGAGTAGGAAAATATAGAAAAAAACATGAAAAAAACAGCAAATTAGGAAAGTGGATTGCAATAAGTGCCAGATGGGCACAGGAATAGCAATGGGTAACATGGTTTTTTCAATTGGTATTGGAATAGTTGTGGGAATAGAGTATGCTTGATCGTGTTCAGGAAAAAGACGAATAAGGATAAACCTTTAAATAGCTTAAATTAATTTCCCTCAAGTTTTTCTAAAATATTTATTTTAAGACAGTGCCATCCCAATCCGGCGGGGAGTTCTATTTCATGAACAGCAGGTTCAGGGGTTCTATATACCCTAATCAATTACTCCCTTAGGGGAATTTTAATTTTGTAGCCGGGACTGTTGCTTAAAAGAGTTTTTCGCCACATTGCCTCTTTCCAAAAAATGCTTTCGCATTTTTTCCCTATATTCATTTATTATACCCGGATCCCCTACCCCCGGAAGGTTTAAGGTACTTATGAAAAAATTATTACTTGCAGCTGTCCTGCTGCTCACCGGCATATCCAATGCCCAGGATGTAAATTATTCAGAAAAATGGAAGATCATAGATTCCCTGGAGGTGCGCGGACTAGTGGAATCGGCCGATTCCATTGTTGTGGAGATCATTGCTTCAGCTGAAAAAAGAAAAGATCATTTACAATTGATCAAAGCAAAGATCTACCATTATAAATTTTACCAAATAAATCATGAGAATAGCAATCAATTCATTCTGGACGATGTAAATGCTATGATTACCTGTATACCTGCTCCTTATAAAAATGTGTTATTTAGCTATAAAGCTATTATGCTGGAACAGTATTATCTTGAAAACCGCTGGAGTTCCCGGGGCCGAAGTGAAATAGATGACCCCGATGCCGGAAGCATTGAAACCTGGGCCCTCAATACCCTTCAGGATTCAATTCATACTGCTTTTGACAACTCCCTTCAACACGAAAAATTATTGATCTCCACTCCTGCCCAACAAATTGAGGATCTGCTTTTTTCCATACCTCTAAAAACGCTGGTAATTTTTCAAATGGGATAACCAATATAGAAAGTATGTATGCTCCGGAATTCTCGGGACATACAAAAGGGATAAGAGTGAATATTAGTAATTAATAATTTATTGCTAAAAAGTCAAAAGTGAACGGCTACAGTTTTACCATTTAGCCCATAGCCCTTTTAGAAAAACGGTGAAGATAAAGGTGCTTAGAAATAGCGGGTTTCTTAAATACCAGTAAAGACCCCAAAAAAGACTTAAAGTAAATCCTTTTCACTTAATTTAAAAATGTTTTTAGATTATTGTTTGCTTAGCGACATTTGCTAATTGGGACAGATTTTTTAAACCCTCCGAGTTCACAAACCAGCGGAAATTTATAAATAAATTACAATTAAAAATTCCCGTCAGGTATTTTTACCTGAACGGGAATTCGTGGTTTAAGAAATGACCTGGCCAAACCAGGAAATATCTTTATATAAATAATAATTGAGTTCCTTCCTGATCTGCTCTATTATAAAAATCGCCAATTGTCAATATTCCATCCAGATCTTCAATCAGGTCCTTCTCACTTAGGTGGAACATATCAACGGCCAGTTTACAAGCCCATAATTTAACCCCTGAAGCAGAAAGGATTTCAAGAAATTCATCTACGGGCGGCATATCCAGCTTTTCCATTTCCTTTTTCATCATTTTGGTTGCGAGACCTTCCATTCCCGGTAAACCTCCTACCATAGTTGGAATATGCATGGCAGGATTTCCCACCGTAGCAACACTCAACTTATTCAATTTTTTGGGTTGTATTGCTTCCAGGCCGAAAAATGTAAAGAATATTTCAGCTTCAATCCCTTCCATTCTAGCGCCGTTAGCCATTATAAAGGCTGCATACGCATTTTCAAGAGTTGCTTTTGACAACACAAAAAGCATCTTTTTAATTACTGTCTTACCCATGATTTAGAATTTAGAAATTTTTAAATACAGCTTTTTGGTTTTGGTACCCCGGCTATTTTAGTTGATATTTTTAATGGTCCGCCGGGAAAAAGGGCGTAAAATTCCTTAATATCGAGCACATTACTTTTTTTAATTCCTCTAATAGACAAAGCGTTATCTGCTTTAACCTGGTCTTGAAGCCATTTGATCACTTCCCAATGACGATCTGTCATTTCAATTCCTTCCTGTTTTGCAATCGCATTTCCAATTTCTTGTGTCCATTGAGAAAAATCGGTTAAATATCCTTCTTCAGTTAAATTTAATTTGTATCCTACTATTGTTGCTTCCATTTTTTGTGGTTTTAAATTATTATATCTTTTTTCCTTTTAAACTCATATTTCTGCCAACTAATGGGATTGGAATTCCTTTTAAGAGCATATTCCAATAGATCCATCTAAAAGCCAGTTTCCCCCAGTGGTTAAAGATGCTTTCTTTTAAAAGTTGTAATGGTCCTATTCCGGGAATAGGGAAAGTACCTTCTACGGGTTCCTGGGTATAATTAAAATCAATAAGTAAGGCTTTATTATTTCCTGTTTCAATGAAGCAATTGGCATGCCCATCAAATTCCTTTTTTAATGGTTTGCCATCAATATATAACAGAATATTATCTACCAGGGTTTCAGATTGGAAATGCGCAACAGAGCCTGCTTTAGATGCGGGTACGTTGGTGGCATCCCCAATTACAAATACATTTTTGTGGGCTATGGATTGCAGCGTGTTATGATCTGTTGGAACAAAATTTAAGTCGTCTCCCATTCCCGAGCGCGCAATTAATTCGTCTCCCATATTTGTTGGGACAGTGACCAATAAATCGAAATCAACAATTTGTCCGCCATAATCAACAATTTGATTGG
>JBBRGD010000265.1:0-3764 GCA_038241065.1 Flavobacteriales bacterium | reverse complement strand
AAATTTTCCCGGAGGGTCCCTTCTGGGAAAATTCTTTATTTATATATGAAAGTAAATATTACCAAAGTGTAAATGTTGCTATGTGGACCTATTTAGGGAAACTCACCCCTTTATTGCTTCTTACTATATGGTTTTTTACTTGCAAGCATTGGTGGTATCACGCAATTTTAATTCCAATTGCCATGTACACATTTCAGTTGATAGTTGCATTTTATGAAGATGTTTATATGGACACAGCCAAGTTTATGGATATTGATGGCTTGATTTATCTCGCTCCTTTCTTTTTTATAATTATTGTTATTGTGTACTTAATTAGAATCCAAATCTTTGATCGCATCTTCGGTATCGATCTCAGCGAACTCAATGAAACCGATATTTCCGTCTTCAATAATTTGTCAACCAAGGAGAAAAAGGAACTTGAGTATTTCCGCCAGGAAAATCCTTCTGCAATAAATGAGCCTTCAGAAGATTATTACCGCAAACTTTAATGAAAAATTCCGTTTATATTTGCCCAAAATAGTTGTAATTTAAGTTTTTAGTAACAGCCCCACATGAGCAAACAAACCTCACCGTTTACTAGGGAACAACTTCTTCCACAGGAATAAACCCTGGAAGTTTATAAAAACAAAGGCGAACTGTTTATAGGGATCCCTAAAGAAACTTCGTTCCAGGAAAAACGGGTCTGCCTCACCCCGGATGCCGTTGGGGCAATAACCGCTCACGGTCACAGGGTGATGATAGAATCAAATGCCGGAAAATGGGCCAAATTTAGCGATAAGGACTATTCTGATGCCGGAGCCGAAGTGACCAAAGACACAAAAAAAGTCTTCTCCTGCCCTACTATCCTGAAAATAGAACCACCTTCTATCTCTGAATTGGAGATGATCAATCCACAATCCACGCTCATCTCAGCATTACAACTCAAGACCCAATGCAAGGAATATTTTCAAAAACTGGCCTCAAAACGTATTACAGCTTTAGCCTTTGAGTTTATTAAGGATGAAGATGGCTCCTATCCGGCGGTGAGAGCATTGAGTGAAATTGCAGGAACTGCAAGTGTTTTGATTGCTTCAGAAATTATGAGCAACAACGCTGAAGGAAATGGCCTTATGTTTGGAAATATAAGTGGTGTGCCTCCGGTGGAAGTTGTTATTTTAGGCGCCGGAACGGTTGGGGAATTTGCTGCGAGATCGGCCATAGGATTGGGCGCGAATATCAAAGTTTTTGACAGCAGCCTTACCAAACTGAGATGCATTCAATCTAATGTTGGTCAGTTGTTTTACACCTCCACCATTCAGCCAAAAAACCTGGGCAAAGCTTTAAAACGCTGTGATGTATTAATTGGTGCAGTACGTGGGAAAAACCGTTCCCCGGTTCTTGTTACAGACCATATGGTACAAACCATGAAAAATGGGGCAGTGATCATAGATGTCAGTATCGATATGGGCGGATGTATAGAAACCAGTGAGATCACTACTCATGATAAGCCTATATTTATCAAACACGGAGTAATCCATTATTGCGTACCCAATATTCCTTCAAGGTATGCAAAGACTTCCTCTGTTTCAATCAGCAACATCTTTACGCCTTATCTTTTGCATATAGCCGAAGAAGGCGGATTTGAAAATACCCTAAGATTTGATAAGGGTTTGCGAAATGGGTTGTACTTTTACCACGGAATTTTGACCAATAAAGCTATTGCAGACTGGTTTGACCTTTCTTACCGTGATATCAATTTGCTGATTTTCTAAGCTATAATAGGCAGTTATTAAAAAAACCAAGAATCTTCATATCTTTAAGAAGATAGGGTTCGGCTAATTATTATTTTTAAATGAAATTTATTTACCGTTTAGGTTATTTCTCAGTTGGCCTTATTATGGGAATTATTATTTTGATGTTTTTTCTTGGAGGAAAAAGAGCTTCCTGTGATTATTCTCCCAATGCAAGGACTTTAAAAAACATTCGAAATAAAGAAAGAAGTTTTTCTGCTGAAGCCATTCATTTTTTTGAAGTCAATAAAATAGATACATCTTCTGTCTCTGCAATTCTTGAAGATGGAAATGTAGATTTCGGGAAAAGCAAGACAAAACAAGAACCTTGTAAGATTTATTACATTTCAGGAGAAATCGAAACCGGAACTTTGGAATTACAGATAGAAAATTGCGAAAAAACTGCTACGGTGCAAAGGCTTGAAATATTGAAGAAATAAATGTCATCGTATGGTTGTGTAATTGTTTAACTGTTTAACTGTTGAATTGTGGTGTATCGTGGCGATTCCTCCTCGCCAGAAAGCTCGTTAAGAATGACAAATAGATAGCTTCTTTTCATTCGCAATGACAGACTAAACGGTTAAACGAATCAACGATTTAACGAATTAACCATTTACTCCATAATCCCTGTCTTTATATAATCTGACTTGCATGTTCTTTCGTTTTCACCTTTTCGATCACTTCTTCAATTATCCCGTTTTCATCAATAATAAAAGTAGTGCGGTTAATTCCATCGTATTCTTTCCCCATAAACTTTTTTGGACCCCAAACTCCGTATGCATTTATCACTTCCTTGTCTTCATCAGCTAAAAGCGGAAAAGGTAATTCGTATTTATTCTTAAAATTTTGTTGTCTTTTTTCGTTGTCGGCACTAACGCCAACAATCCCGTAACCTTTTTTCTGAAACTGTTCCCAATTGTCCCGAAGATTACAAGCCTCTGCTGTACAGCCGGGCGTACTTGCTTTTGGATAAAAGAAAAGCACCAGTTTTTTTTCTTTAAAATCTGATAATTTAACGGCGTTGCCATCCTGATCTTTTGCTGAAAATTCCGGGGCCTTATCCCCTGCTTTTAATGTTGTCATAATTTGTACTTTTGTATAAAAGTAGGCATTATGAACAAAAGGGAGAAGGTACAATTTGTTATAGATACGTTAAATGAAGTTTTTCCAGAAGTGCCCATTCCATTAGATCATAAAGATCCCTATACTTTATTAATAGCCGTTTTGCTTTCGGCACAAAGCACAGATGTGAGAGTAAATCAAATCACTCCTATTTTATTTGAAATTGCAGACAATCCTTATAAAATGGTAAAATTATCTGTGGAAGAAATCCGGGATATTATCAGGCCGCTTGGTTTGTCTCCAATGAAATCAAAAGGCATTCACGGCTTATCACATATATTGATAGATAAATACAACGGGATTGTTCCTGAGAGTTTTGATGCCCTGGAATCTTTTCCTGCCGTTGGACATAAAACCGCCAGCGTAGTGATGTCACAAGCTTTCGGAATTCCGGCATTACCGGTGGATACCCATATTCACAGGTTGATGTACAGATGGAATTTAAGCAATGGTAAAAACGTGATCCAAACTGAAAAAGATGCCAAACGCTTATTTCCCCAAGAGCACTGGAATAAAGTGCACCTGCAGATCATTTATTACGCAAGGCAATATTCCCCGGCCCGGGGCTGGGATATGGAAAAAGATATTATCACCAAAACTGTTGGAAGAAAAAGTGTTTTGGATGCATATTATGCAAAGAAATAAGCTGATATTATAATTGAATCCGAAAAAATTTAGGAATAAAAAATTTTACCGCTTTAATTGCACTTTCAAATCATTCAAATTTCAATAATTTCAGAAAACAAAATAAAAAAAGACCTGTCGGTTTAAAAACAGGTCTTTTCCATCTTAATTCAGAAGTGCTTCAAACTTCATCATCTTGTAATCTGTAATAATTAAAGCCTTAGAATAATTCAAAAGAAATTGAATTGT
>JBBRGD010000264.1:0-3775 GCA_038241065.1 Flavobacteriales bacterium | reverse complement strand
ATGCTATCCAGGCCACCGTTACGGTGCTTGGCTACAATAAATTCCCCTTGGCCCGCAGTAGGCGAACGTTCTTCGTCGTCCCATTCATCAATTTTGTAATATTCAGGTCTGTAGATAAAAGAAACGATATCTGCATCCTGCTCAATTGCACCAGATTCCCTCAAGTCACTTAATAAGGGACGTTTACTTCCTCCCCGGGTTTCAACTGCACGGGACAATTGGGAAAGCGCAATTACAGGAATATTGAGTTCCTTTGCCAGGGCTTTTAAATTCCTGGAGATGGTTGAAATTTCCTGTTCCCTGTTTCCTCCTTTAACAGAACTCCCGGCAGTCATCAACTGCAAATAATCTACAACAAGTAATTTAATTCCATGTTGTGAAGATAACCTCCTTGCTTTCGCACGTAAATCGAAAATTGACAATGAGGGCGAATCATCAATAAACAAAGGAGCTTTCTCGAGATCCTTTACTTTCACATTGAGCTGTTCCCATTCATGAGTTTCCAGATTACCGGTTCGCAACTTTTCGGAAGACAAACCGGTTTCAGAAGATATTAATCGGGTGATTAATTGCACCGCAGACATCTCCAGGGAGAAAAAGGCAACGGGAATATTATGTTGAACTGCAATATTTCTGGCCATAGATAAAGTAAGGGCCGTTTTACCCATCCCGGGACGTGCAGCGATAATAATTAAATCACTTGGCTGCCAACCTGATGTCAATTTATCCAGTTTGTCAAATCCTGAAGGCACTCCACTTAAACCTTCTTTATTTGATATTTCCTGAATCCTGTTTTTTGCCTGAATTACCAAACTATGTGCAGTTTCTGAAGATCGTTTTATGTTCCCTTGTGTAACTTCATACAATTTAGACTCTGCCGTATCTAAAAGATCAAAAACATCAGTAGCTTCATCGTAAGACTGCTCTATTATTTCATTGGAAATTTTTATCAAACTCCGCTGAATGAACTTCTGTAAAATTATGCGGGCGTGAAACTCTATATGTGCTGATGAGGATACCTTTTGAGTGAGTTGAATGAGATAATATTCACCCCCACTTTGTTCTAATTTTCCATCTTTACGCAGTTGGTTGGAAACTGTTAATAAGTCGATTGCCTCGGTATTCTCAAAGAGTTTAATTATGGCTTCAAAAATATGCTTATGTGCGGTTTTATAAAAAACATCCGCATGAAGAATATCGATAATCTCATCGACTCCTTTTTTATCGATCATCATTGCTCCCAACACTACCTCTTCCAAATCCACAGCCTGAGGCGGAATTTTTCCTTTTTCAAGATTTATAACGTTGGACGAGCTGTATTTTGTAGGCTGCGGGGCAGTGGCTTTTTCCATAGGACTAATGTAAAAAAATTGTTAAGACAATCTTTAAAAAAAAGAGTTAACTTAGTTAACAGTTAATCAACAATTTTCCTGTTTACAACTTTATATATTTGTTAATAAGGCAAAAAAATTCCGAAGCAGGAACCTCGGAATTTATTAAAGGGTTATGGATAAAGATTTAATCTTTAAAAACTCCCATATTTGAATATTTTTCCATTCGCTTATCTACCAATTCTTTTGGTGATAAGTTTTTCAATTCATTATGAGCCGATAAAATTGCATTCTTCACGCTTTCAAAAACTTCTTCTCTATTACTATGTGCTCCGCCCAAAGGTTCTTTCACAATTTCGTCAATTAGTTTCTGCTTTTTCATATCCTTGGCGGTAAGCTTCAAGGCTTCTGCAGCTATTTCTTTATACTCCCAACTACGCCATAAAATAGAGGAACAGGATTCCGGTGAAATTACAGAATACCAGGTGTTTTCAAGCATCAAAACAGTATCACCCACTCCAATTCCCAAAGCTCCACCACTGGCACCTTCGCCAATAATTACAACTATAATAGGAACCTTAAGCCGGGACATTTCCAGAATATTACGGGCAATAGCTTCTCCTTGTCCACGTTCTTCTGCTTCCAATCCTGGATAAGCTCCCGGAGTATCAATGAGGGTCACAACAGGAACCCCAAATTTCTCGGCAGATTTCATCAACCTAAGTGATTTGCGGTAACCTTCCGGATTAGCCATTCCAAAGTTTCGCAATTGCCTGGTTTTGGTATTATATCCTTTTTGCTGCCCAACTATCATAAAACTTTGATCTCCAATTTTACCCAGTCCACCAATCATTGCCTTATCATCTTTCACATTTCGATCTCCATGGAGTTCCAAAAATGTATTTCCGCAAATGGCATTAATATAGTCTAAAGTATAAGGACGGTTAGGATGTCTTGAAAGTTGAACATGTTGCCAGGCAGTAAGATTTTTATAGATCTCCTTTTTAGTTTCCGCCAATTTTTTTTCTATCTGCTTACAGGTAGCGGTAACATCAACATTGCTCTCAGACCCAATATTACAGGCCTTTTGATATTGTTCTTCTAACTCTTTAATGGGTAATTCAAAATCTAAATATTCCATGTTAAGTTGATGGGTTTTATTAGCCTACAAATATAACAAACTTTAAAAGGAAGATTTCCCAGATAACTTATTAATTTTTCGTTTTGTTTTCAGATACCCATTTAAGATAACAGTAGTCAGGATTATGGCTGCGCCGAAGTAGAACTGAGGATCCATTTGTTCCTTATTTCCAAAAACCAAAAAAGCAAGAAAAATACCATAAACAGGTTCCAAATTGATAGTGAGCATAATAGTATAAGGACTTAAATGCTTCATCACTGCTACTGAAGCTATAAAGGCGTAAGCAGTGCAAATGGAAGCCAAAATAAGAAGATATATCCAATCGGTTGCACTGAGAACGAAAAATTTGGAACCAAATCCTCTGGCTCCATCACTTATTAAGGTAATCACTAAAAGATAAATACTTATGGCTACCACTCCTGTAAATAATTCATAAAAAGATATTACCGATGGTGCAGCCTGTTTTACCAGTTTTCCGTTTATTAAAGTAAAAACGGCAGCTAGAAAAGCAGAGATCAATGCAAGTATAATTCCCAGGTAATGATCGGTTTCAACCTTAAAAATAATATATAGGCCCACTACCACTATTAAACCGAAAACCACTTCATAACCAACAGGTTTTCGTTTATAAAAAATGGGCTCCAATATGGAGGTGAAAAATGCCCCGGTTGAAAGTAATGCCAAGGTGATGGAGACATTGGAAACTTTGATCGCTCCAAAAAAGGTGAGCCAGTGAAGTGCAATTACAATTCCTGCTATTACCAATACCAGGAATTTTCTTGGAGAAACTCTTAGATCTTTATTTTTCCATTTTATCCAAGCTAAAATAAAACTGCTGGCCAAAAGCATTCTGTACCAAACAAGGGGAATTGCATCTAATGTTATAAGTGAGCCAAGAACGGCTGTAAATCCCCAAATAAAGACAATAAAATGAAAATGCAGGTAACTTTTTAGTTTATCGTCTAGCATTATACAGAAGATAGATCGCTAAAATGCCGAAGGTTACATTGGGAAACCAAACCGCAATAAGAGGTGAGAAGGAAGATTGTTCTGCCATTGTCCCAAAAACCTTATCAAAAAATATAAAAATAAAAGCAAGGGATATTCCTAATGCCAAATTTACCCCCATTCCACCACGGCGTTTTTTAGATGATACCGCTACGGCAATAATTGTCAGGATAAATGCGGAAACCGGCAAACTCCACCGTTTGTAGGCTACCACCAAGTATCGGTTCATATTCGCCGAACCACGCCTGCGCTCTTGTTTTATAAATTCATTGAGTTCATCGTAATTCAAGGTTTC
>JBBRGD010000263.1:0-3777 GCA_038241065.1 Flavobacteriales bacterium | reverse complement strand
AAAAAACATTGAATTTGGCAAATCAGGTATTAAATAATCCCGAAAACCCAATCCAAAAAGACACATCAGTTCTTGTTCATTATTTTTTTCCTCATTTTTTGACCTTTGCAGGGCGTTTTTTCAGGAACAGCGAAAGTAATTTTCAAGACTTCATTCTCACAAAAATTCTTCTTTACAAAATTGCATTTTTATTCTCACCAAATAAATTTTGCGGGACCTACCTTATTAACACACTTAAAAAATTTATTTCTGAAAAACATGAAAAAACGTGAAGTTGAGGTTGTGGTTATTTCCGACATTCATTTGGGTACCTACGGATGTCATGCCATTGAACTCTTAAGTTACCTTAAAAGTATAAAACCTAAAATTTTGATCCTGAACGGGGATATCATTGATATATGGCAATTCAATAAAAGTTATTGGCCGGAATCACACATGCAGGTTATCAAATATATAACGGGCTTACTTGCAAAAAATGTGAAAGTATATTATGTGACGGGGAACCACGATGAAATGTTAAGAAAATTTGTAGGTTTTAAAATGGGATCATTTCAAATCGTGAATAAAGTAGTGTTAAAACTAGACGGTAAAAAAGCTTGGTTCTTTCATGGGGATGTGTTTGATGTTACAATGCAGAACTCTAAATGGCTGGCCAAATTGGGTGCAAAAGGTTATGATACTTTAATACTCATCAACAGATTGATTAATCATATTTCAGAAAAAATGGGAAGGGGAAAATTATCCTTTTCAAAAAAGATAAAAAACAGTGTTAAGAGTGCCGTTAAATTCATCAATGATTTTGAGCAAACTGCAGCCGATATTGCTATATCAAATGCCTATGATTATGTGGTGTGCGGACATATACATCAGCCCGGGATAAAAAAAATTAAAAACAAGGAAGGAGAGGTCACGTATCTAAATTCCGGCGATTGGATAGAAAATCTGACGGCACTTGAATACAACAATGGAGCCTGGAAAATATATCAATTTGATGAGGACCTCCAAAGAGTCAAGAACGTGAAAATTGAAGGAAAAAAGAAACCGGAAATGAACAACAAAGTGATTTTTGATAATTTGGTACGGGAATTTAATTTTGTTAGGCAATGAAAAAAGTGTTGTTGAAAAATATTCGTTTGCGACAGTGATTTTTTTACTCTTTAAATCAACTCTTTTGGGGTTAATTACAAATCTAATTTTAAAGCTATGAAGATATTATATGCTATTCAAGGCACGGGAAATGGCCATTTAAGCAGGGCCAGAGATATAATTCCTATTTTAAAGAATAAAGGCGAATTGGATATCCTTATCAGCGGAACCCAGGCAGATTTATCGCTACCCTTTCCCGTTAAGTATACCTACAAAGGACTGAGTTTTATTTTTGGCAAAAAAGGCGGCGTAGATTTATGGAATACTTACCTTAAAAATAACATGGGCAGGATTATTAAAGAAATACGCAGTGTACCAGTAGAATATTATGATCTTATAATTAATGATTTTGAGCCTATTTCAGCTTGGGCTGCTTATTTAAAAGGAATTCCCTGTATAGGTCTTAGCCATCAAAGTGCAGTTTTATCTGAAAAGGCATTTTTGCCTAAAAATAAAGATAGGGTTGGGAATTTTATTTTAAAAAATTATGCACCTACAAAGGTTAATTATGGTTTTCATTTTGAGAAATTCAATAAGAACACCTTCACTCCTGTAATCAGAAAACAGGTGCGCGACTTGGAGGTTTCAGATAAAGGACACTATACCGTTTATCTACCTTCATATTCAGACGAAAAACTCATAAAAACCCTGGGGCAATTTAAAGGAATAAATTGGCAGGTGTTTTCCAAGCATAATAAGAATGTCTCCACCATAAAGAATGTTTCATTAAGACCCATTGACAATAATGCATTTATTGAAAGTATGGCGTCATGCACAGGAGTCCTGTGTGGGGCAGGATTTGAAACACCCGCAGAAGCACTTTTTCTAAATAAAAAACTTATGGTGATCCCAATGAAGAATCAATATGAGCAACATTGCAATGCCGCTGCACTTTTGGCACTGGGAGTGCCGGTGCTAAAAAATCTGAAGAAAAAGCAGATCCCCAAAATAGAAAGCTGGCTTAATAGCAAAGAGATCGTGACGGTTAATTTTCCTGATATCACAGAAAATATTATCGATATGCTTATTGAAAATCATCTTATTTCAGAATTAATCGATTTAAATGATCCCCTGCCGGGAAATTTAAATTCAATTTAGGCAATTGCTCAAAAGATCAAAGTTCACCAATTTCTGCTACTTCAGTATAAACCCATTAAGCCTTAATTAATGCCGCTTTTATTTTCCGATCCTCAGGAGACATCAGGTTTCCTTCATAAAAAAGATTTTGGTGATGATTTTAAATGGGGTGTTTCAACATCTGCTTATCAAACGGAAGGCAGTCCGCTTGCTCAGGGGAAGGGACAATCTATTTGGGATGTTTTTTCGAATAAAAAAGGAAACATATTTAAGGGGCAAAAAGGGGATATGGCCTGCGATTTTTATGAAAGGTTTGGAGAAGACCTGGAATTGATGAAAAATTTGAATATTCCAAATTTCAGGTTTTCCTTGTCCTGGTCTCGTTTAATCCCTAACGGAACTGGAGCAATAAATGAAAAAGGAATAGATTTCTACAATCGTCTTATTGACAAATGTCTTGAGCTGGATATTGAACCCTGGGTCACTTTATACCATTGGGATTTACCAAATGAACTGGAAAAAAAAGGAGGCTGGACAAATCGGGATATTGTGGATTGGTTTAGGGAATATACAGACCTCTGCGTAAGAAAATTTGGGGATAGGGTTAAACATTGGATGGTGTTGAATGAGCCTCTGGTTTTTGTTGGAGCCGGGTATTTTTTGGGCGTTCATGCCCCCGGAAGAAAAGGGCTTAAAAATTTTTTACCCGCGCTGCACCATGCCGCTCTTTGCCAGGCAGAAGGGGGAAGGGTGATAAAACATCACTATCCGGAGGCAGAGGTAGGAACTACTTTTTCCTGTTCACATATTGAAGCTTTCCAACCTATAGAAAAAGACATACAGGCTGCCAAACGTGTTGATGCCCTTGTGAATCGGCTTTTTATAGAGCCTGCAATGGGAATGGGCTATCCTGTTAAAGATTTAAAATTCCTGAGAAAGCTGGAAAAGTATTGGAAACCCGGGGATGAAAATTTATTAAAATTTGAATTCGATTTTATTGGCGTACAAAATTATACGAGAGAAATTGTAAAACACTCCTACCTTATCCCTTATTTGCGCGCTAATATTATTAAGGCTGAAAAAAGAAATGTACCTATAACTCTAATGAAATGGGAAGTATATCCGGAATCAATATTTCATATTCTAAAAAAATTTGATGCCTATCCTGAAGTAAAGAAGATATATGTCACAGAAAATGGAGCTGCTTTTAATGACATTCTTGAAAACGGAGAAATAGATGATGTAAAGCGAACCAATTATATAAAACAGTATTTGGATGCGATTTTAAGGGCAAAAAACAAAGGAGTGAAGGTAAGAGGATACTTTGTGTGGAGTTTTACAGATAACTTTGAATGGGCAGAGGGATTTTACCCGCGTTTTGGTCTGGTATATATCGATTTTAAAACGCAAAAAAGGACAGTGAAATCTTCAGGGAAATGGTACAGGGAATTTCTAAAATAAGTCAACATTTTTTACCGTATTAAAATGAGGTATTGGCAGTAACTAAATTTGGAAGGTATTTCTTCATGGTGTACACAAGTACTTTGAAAAGGA
>JBBRGD010000262.1:0-3801 GCA_038241065.1 Flavobacteriales bacterium | reverse complement strand
TGATCTTTGTTCCAAGTATAATAGGAGGGATAACTGCCATTGCATTTCTATACCTGTTAAAAGGCAGTATTTCGGCTATTTCAATTGGTATTGGCGCAATTTTATTGGGAATAAGTATAGATTATGCTCTGCATATACTCACGCATTACAAGAACAACAGTGATCTTTCCCAACTTTATAAAGATGTAGCAACTCCTGTTTTAATGAGCAGCGCCACCACAGCTATCGCATTTTTATGCTTGTTGTTTGTTCATAGTGAAGCTTTAAATGATCTTGGAATTTTTGCGGCGGTTAGTGTAATGGTTTCCTCAATATTCGCCTTGATCCTGATCCCGCTGTTTTATAAGGCACCAAAATTTAATGCAGCTAATACATCGACGTTTATAGATAAAATAAGCGCAATTGATTTTCATAAAAAGAATGCGTTGGTGATTTTTATGATCTTATTGTTCCTGGGAGGATTGTTCTTTTTTACCAAAGTAGAATTTAACAACGATCTATCTGCAATTAATTATCAACCTACAGAGATAAAACAGGTTGAAGAAAATATAGAAAATATTGCAGGAAGGGCTGCAAAATCAATTTATTTGGTTTCTTATGGAAATTCTACCGATCAGGCTTTAGATTACAACAACAATTTATATAATGAGCTCAACACTCTCCGTAATAAGGGTGAAATTACCAATTTTAGCAGTATTGGAGGGGTAGTGCTATCTACAAGTACCCAACTGGGGAAAATGGAACAATGGCAAAGTTTTTGGACCCAGGAAAAAAGGGAACAGATTCAGGCTAATTTGATTGAAGAATCGGCTAAATTTGGATTTAGGCCTGAAAGTTTTGCCAACTTTTATCAACTGCTTTCCAAAGATTTTAAACCCATCGATCTGGAAGATTACCGTACCACCACCAACCTGTATTTAGACGATTTTATTTCTTCCGGTTCCAATTTCTCAACTGTCACCACCTCGGTTGATATAAAGGAGAAAGATATAAAAGCAGTATTAAAAAAATTCCAGGGAGATGAACATTTGGTGGTTGTAGACCGAAAACAGATCAACCAAAGTTTTTTGGGCAACCTGAAAAACGATTTTAATAAACTGATCGCTTATTCTATAATTGCAGTATTTCTGGTTCTTTTGTTCTCTTACCGCTCGCTGGAATTAACTATTTTAACCTTGTTCCCAATCCTGATTACCTGGGTGATCGCTTTAGGCATAATGGCGGTTTTAAATATAGAATTCAATATTTTGAATATCATTATTTCCACCTTTATTTTTGGCCTGGGCTTGGATTACAGCATTTTTATTACCAATGCATTTTTAAAGGAATACGAATTTGGGAGCGAAGTTTTAAAAACCTACCGAACTTCTATTTTGCTATCGGTAATTACAACTTTGCTGGGAATTGGCGCATTGTTTTTTGCGAAACATCCTGCCTTGCAATCTATTTCGTTGGTATCAATAATTGGAGTTATTTCCGCAGTTTTTACAGCCTTTATACTTCAGGGGTTTTTATTTGAATCCCTCTTTTTAAAGCGAATCAACAAAGGATTGCCAGCTTTTAATTTTAAACGAATCCTTACGCCATCAAAAAATGCCATAAAAAAAGATAAATTATATTTTAAAGCTGAAGTTTATGATAATTACAAGTATAAAAGTATTTTTTCTGAAGTAAAAAAAGAGTTTGAAACTGATAGAGAACGATATTTAAAACTTGCCGGGTTTATAGAACAGAAAGAAAATGTCCTTCATTTTTATTCAGGTTTCGGTATTTTGCCTATTTATTTAAGCTATAAAAAACCGGAAAATAAAATAGTGGGTTTTGAACCGGATATTAACCAAAATCAAATTGCGGATAATTGCTTTGCAGCAAAATCAGGGAATTTAACCTTTACAGATGATATCTCGGAATTAACTGAAGAATACCATTTATTTATAATCTCTAAAGCACCACAGCTTAGTTTTGAGAAGGAATTAAATGAAATGCTTGCCAAACATGCTAAAAAAGTTATTATTTTAGATGCAAAATATTCCTATCGCTGGATCCTTGATTTAAATTTTGAAATTATCTACCGACAAAATGAAGTGGTTGTACTTCAAAAAATGGAATAAGGAAATAATATTATTATGAAGCAGATGATAATTAAAATATTATTTTCTATTTTCTTTCTGCTCTTGCTGAATGCCTGCGGAATTCGAAAATCCAAACAAGACCTTCCCGATTTAACCGGAATCGAAAAAATTGATACCCTTAGAATTCGTCATAACGACAGTTTGTTCACCATAGGAAAGAACTCGCTTTTTAAAAACAAATATGGAATCTGGGAACTATATGTACCTCATTGATGAGCGGGATTTGGAAAAAATGATCAGGAAAAGTTATCGAAAATTATAAATTATATGTCAAACATTTATACAGCTTCTTCAAAGGAAATCAAACGTGTACAATGGCTACAACTGGAAAAGCAACTCTTGTACCTTCAAAAGAAGTCCGATTTTTATAAAAAAATGTTCAAAAAGAACCAGATAGATCCCGGTAATATTAATTCTTATATCGAATTTCAAAAAATCCCAATTACCACGAAGGAGGATATTCAGGAATTCAACGAAGATTTTATATGTGTGCCGGAGAGTGAAATTATCGATTTTGTGACCACTTCCGGAACTCTTGGTAAACCGATGAGTTTTGCCTTAAACGAAGCCGATTTGCAACGTTTGGCCACAAATGAAATGGAATCCTTTAAAATAGTTGGCGTACAAAAAAAAGATGTGGTTCAAATTACAACCACTCTGGACCGTCGATTTATGGCAGGGATGGCTTATTTTTTGGGATTGCGGAAACTGGGAGCGGGAATTGTACGTACCGGCAGCGGATTGCCGCAACTGCAATGGGATTCCATATCCAGGTTTAAACCCAAATACCTTGTGGCGGTACCTTCATTTTTGCTCAAGATGATCGAGTATGCGGAATTGAATAATATTGATTGTAATAATTCTTCGGTTAAATCTGTGATTTGTATTGGCGAACCAATTCGGGATCTGGAATTTAAACTGAATTCTTTGGGAAGTAAAATCTCCAAATTTTGGGATATTGAATTGTTTTCCACCTATGCCTCCACTGAAATGGCCACCGCTTTCACTGAATGTGAAGCCCACCTGGGAAATCACGCTCAACCGGAATTGATTTTTACCGAAATTCTGGATGAAGCGGGAAATCCTGTGAAACCGGGAGCAATAGGGGAGTTGGTTGTAACCACTTTGCAGGTAGAAACTATGCCGCTGCTTAGGTTTGCTACCGGTGATATGGTTTCTTATACTGATGAACCTTGCATATGCGGAAGGAATACACTTAGATTGAGCCCGGTGATAGGTCGAAAAAAGCAAATGATCAAATTTAAAGGAACCAGCCTGTATCCTCAACATATTATAGAAGTACTGAACAATTTTATAGGAATTCCAGCCTTTGTTATTGAAGTGAAGATCAATGAAGTTGGTACAGATGAAGTAGTGGTAAAAATTCCCGATTTTCTTAATGCTGAAAAAGTGAGTTTGTTAAAAGAACATTTCAAATCGAAATTGCAGGTAACCCCAACATTGGAACAGGTTTCTTTGAAAGTTATTGAAAAATTGAGATCCCCGGAAGGAAGCAGAAAACCGGTAGTTTTTATTGATTATAGATGATAGACCCATCAATATATAACCCTGCCAGTTTTTATTACCCTGGCAGGGTTAGCGTTAAGAACCATACGAGGTCTTTGAGACTGTTAGGTTTTCTAGTATTAAACTTTTTTACATACCACCA
>JBBRGD010000261.1:0-3820 GCA_038241065.1 Flavobacteriales bacterium | reverse complement strand
CCCATCAGGTCTTTACAAACTTTCGTGAAATTATTGTTTCCCTGAAAAGTTGAATTTGCGGCTTAAATCTGTTAAATATAAATACATAGCATTCCTGACCCGTATTTGCAAGCAGAAAGATAATCGAATGGAAAAAGTTTCTCATCAATCCAAAAATATTTTATTAATTTAAATTTTTGAATATTACACTTCTTAAAAGTAAAGTGAATATTTTGGTCACAGAAATCAAAATTCAATATTTTTTTAAATAAAAATCCCTCCCTGATATGGGAGAGATTTAATAAATATAATATGTTAAGTTGGCTAAACCTTCACGATCATTTTACCTTTATTTTTCCCTTCAAACAGGTCTAAAAAAGCTTGAGGAACATTGTCAAAACCTTCAACTATCGTTTCAGAATAAGTTAGCTTACCTACTTTATACCAGGAAGATAGCTGATTGATGGCCGGCCCGAAATCTTTTATAAAATCACGAACGGTAAATCCCTGCATCAAAACGCTATTCTTGATAAGTATTCCCTCATGTCTTGGACCCATGGGTATTTCTTTTTTGTTGTATAAAGAAATGGCTCCACACATTATTAACCTACCATTTTTATTAATATTGGCCATTGCTGCATCCAGAATTTCCCCACCCACATTGTCATAATAAACATCAACACCATCCGGGCAGGCCTCAGCTATTGCTTTTTTAAGATCATCGGAAGTTTTATAATTGATCCCTTCATCAAACCCAAATTTTTCTTTTAGTCGCTCAATTTTTTCATCGCTACCGGCAATTCCCACGACTCTGCAGCCTTTTATTTTTCCAATTTGGCCTGCCACACTTCCTACAGCCCCGGCAGCGGCAGAAACCAAAAGGGTTTCTCCTTTTTTTAATTTCCCTATTTTTTCTAGGCCTAAATAAGCCGTAACCCCGGTCATTCCCAGGAACCCTAGAAAAGCGGTTAGGGGAGCGAGTTCTTTGTTCACTTTATTCAACCCGTTTCCGGATGAGGTTTGAAATTGCTTCCATTTTAGCATTCCGTTTACGTAATCTCCTTTGCTGAAATTTGGGTTCCTGGATTCTATTACCTCAGCAATAATTCCGGATTCTATGGGTTCATTCAATTTAAAAGGCGGAATGTATGATTCCTCATCCCGCATCCTTCCGCGTAAATAAGGATCTACTGAAATATATTTTGCTTTTAACAAGATTTCACCTTCTTTCGGACTTGGCGTTTCTTCTTTTATAAATTCAAAATCGTTTAAAGTGGGTTTGCCTTTTGGCCTGGTTTTAAGTAGTATGGTTTTATTCATTTTGAAGCTTATTTTTTAATATAACATCCAATTTACGCCTAAAAACCCAATTTTTATATAAAACTGAATTTAATTTTATCAGAAAACACCCAACTTGTTAATTTATTCTTTTCCGAAAATATTAACATTGTTAAGATGATAGCAGCTACCTTTGAATAAATTGAACAACTAGTATTTTTGAATAAAGTTACATTTAGTTTTTCCGCACTTTTTCAGGAAATCTCCCAATTTTTGAAAAGCACCGAATTTTCAAAGGGATTTATCAAAGCTATGGCAATTGTCATTCCCATAGCAGTTGGGGTTTCTTTTGGGGTCTTTGAAATCGGCCTTGCACTGGCATTAGGAGCTTTATTGAGCTCCCCAAGCGATATAAACGGCAGTTTCAGGCATAAAAAAAACGGAATTTTGTTTTCTGCTTTAATAGCTGTTCTGGCAAGCCTAATGGGCGGTTACCTGGCATTTGACACCTGGTTGTTACTTCCTGTTTTAGGGATTACCATTTTCGGAATTTCGTATCTGTCGGTATATGGTTTCAGAGCTTCCCTGATCAGTTTTTCCGGATTATTCGCTATCGTTCTGAGTTTCGCGAATATCTCCAATGTTCTTGAGATTTATGAACGCGCTTTCTTTATTGGACTTGGCGGGCTTTGGTATTTACTGCTTACCGTAATTAGGCAAAAGATAAATCCTAAGCAACAAACCGAACAATTTTTGTCCCTAAGCCTGAAACTTACAGGACAATATCTGGAAACCAGGGCCAAACTCCTGGATCAGAAAGCAAACCGGGAGGAATTGCTGTCGAACCTGTTGGAGATTCAGGTTGATTTAAACGAAAAACACGAAATGCTGAGGGACATCCTGATCTCTTCCAGGAAATCTTCGGGTAATTCTAATTACGAACGTAAGCGACTGTTGATCTTTATCCAATTGGTGGATGTGCTGGAACTGGCGATGGCAAATCCTGTGAATTATGAAAAAATGGATCTGTGTTTTCTAAAATATCAGGAACAAATCGAAAAAATTCAAAAACTTATTTTTGCCATGGCAAATCGCTTGAAACTTATTTCCGAGGCGATTCTAAACCAAAAAAGTTTTACTAAAAATGAATCCCTGGAAGCTTCCCTGAATGCTCTTAAAGAAAGTATGGAATCTTTTAAACTGGAAACGGAAACCCAAATAGACCAAGGTTTCCTGATGCTTCAGAATTTATTCGATTATCAGGAAAGGCAAGTCCATAAAATTCAAAAAATAGAACACTTATTGGGAGATCCGGACATAGAAAAACTGAGTATTATCAAAAAGGACGAAGCCGCGCGATTTATAACAACTCAGGAATACGATCCAAAGATCCTGTTGGAGAATTTTAATTTGACATCGCCCATTTTTAAACATTCCTTGCGAATAGCGGTTGTGGTAATGATAGGTTATTCTATTGGGGTGTATTTCTCCCTTCAAAATTCATACTGGATCTTATTGACAATCGTAGTGATTATGCGCCCCAATTATGGCCTTACAAAAAACCGCTCTAAACAGCGAACTTTTGGAACGCTTATAGGTGCGGCCATTGCTGTGGGAATTGTTTTAATTACGCAAAATCTGGTGGTATATGGAATCCTGGCAATTATTTCGTTAATCCTAGCTTTTGCTACGGTGCAAAAAAATTATAAAACCTCGGCTACATTTATTACCCTGAGCGTTGTTTTTATCTATGCCCTTTTAAAACCGGATGTATTGGATGTAATTCAGTTTCGGGTTGTAGACACGATTATTGGTGCGGGACTTGCCACTTTGGGAAACCTTTTATTATGGCCTTCCTGGGAATTTTTTGGTATTAAATCGGTTATTTCGGAGAGTATTAAGGCGAATAAGGAATATCTTAATGAAATAGCCCGCTATTATGAAAAAAAAGGAAAGGTATTTACTTCCTACAAACTATCCAGAAAACGGGCATTTCTGGCTTCTGGAAACCTAAATTCGGCTTTTCAGAGAATGACACAAGAACCTAAATCAAAGCAGAAAAATCTCGATAAGGTTTATGAACTGGTTGTATTAAATCAAACATTTATGTCTTCCCTCGCCTCAATGGGCACATATATTCAAAACCATCCCACTACCAAGGCCTCTGCACATTTTAAAACTTTTGTTGAGAGTATAAATCAAAATCTTGAAAGGGCCATCGGATTATTGGATGATCAGGAATTAGAAGAACTATCGGAAGATTCAAAACAATTGGAAGCTCAAAAATTTTTCGATCAAAAACACCGTGATCTAACCCGGATTTCAGAAAATTTTGATCCTTCCGAAAAATCAAATTCCAAAACTGCTGAAGAACTCCAGGAGGTACAATTAATTATTGAACAGTTAAAATGGTTCATGGATATTTCAAACAAGCTTCAAAAGATCATTGCCGAAACCAGGTTTCAATAGCTATTTTAAATGAGTAAGAAAGACTTAAAAAAATATCTGAGATCACTTAAAAAAGATCAGCTGGAGGAACAAATTCTCGAGCTTTATCACAAAT
>JBBRGD010000260.1:0-3836 GCA_038241065.1 Flavobacteriales bacterium | reverse complement strand
ATTCAAAAAACAGCTTTTTAAAACTGTGCGGTTTCCGTAGAATTTGTCATTGCTACGGTTGAAGATGTTCCGCTTGTAACAGAATTTTGAATAGCATCAAAATAAGTTGTTCCTACAAAACCCTGATGTTTTACAGCGTTGAATCCATCTTTTTGCAAAGCGAATTCACGTTCCTGTAATTCAGAATAACCTGCCATTCCCCTCTCTTTATAAGCTTTTGAAAGCTCGAACATACTTGTGTTCAAGGCGTGAAAACCTGCAAGGGTTATAAACTGGAACTTGAATCCCATCGCGGCCAAATCTTCCCTAAAAGTCTCCATTTCGGCAACCGATAATTTTGCTGCCCAGTTAAATGAAGGAGAACAGTTATATGCCAACAATTTTCCCGGGAATTTAGCGTGAATTCCTTCGGCAAATTTACGGGCATAATCCAAATCGGGGTTTGAAGTCTCCATCCAGATTAGATCGGCATAAGGCGCATAAGCCAAACCACGGTCAATTCCCTGTTCCAATCCGTTTTTCACAAAATAGAATCCTTCAGAACTTCGTTCTCCGGTTATAAATTTGTGATCTCTGGGATCGATATCACTGGTTATTAAATTTGCAGCTTCCGCATCGGTTCTGGCAATAATAAGTGAAGGTACATTTGAAACATCGGCAGCCAAACGTGCCGCAATTAGTTTATTTATAGCCTCTTGCGTAGGCACCAGAACTTTTCCGCCCAAATGTCCGCATTTTTTAGCTGAAGACAACTGATCTTCAAAGTGGACCCCGGAAGCCCCGGCGGCTATCATAGCTTTCATCAATTCAAAAGCATTTAAATTTCCTCCAAAACCTGCTTCGGCATCGGCAACAATCGGCACCAAATAATCTATTTTATTTTCGGATTTATTCACACATTGGATCTGATCTCTCCTTAAAAGCGCATTGTTTATTGATTTTACAACAGATGGAACACTATTGGCCGGATATAAGGACTGATCGGGATACATATCTCCTGCCAAATTCGCATCAGCAGCAACCTGCCACCCGCTTAAATAAATAGCTTCCAAACCGGCCTCAACCTCTTGCACGGCCTGATTGCCGGTTAAAGCTCCTAATCCGGCCACAAAATCCTGGTTGTTTAATTTATCCCACAAAATTTTCGCGCCTCTGCGGGCTATAGAGTGTTCAATTTGATAAGAACCTTGCAATGTTATCACCTCTTCCGCAGTGTATGGCCTTTCAACTCCTTTCCAACGTGGATTTGTTTCCCAATCGGTAATTAACTGTTGCATTCTTTCTTTAGTTTTCATAATTTTGAATTGAATTTAATTGTTACTAATTAGTTCTTTGATCACCCATTAATTTCGCGGTTTTTGGGTGGTCTTTTTTATATGTATTTATAAGCTTTTACGGTTAGAAATTCTTCGAATTCTTCTGATATTACAAGAGAGTCAAATAATTCTATCGCCAGGTCAAATTTTCCGGTTTTGAATTTATCTTCCCCAACCAGATCCTCAATTATCTTTATTTCACTTTCCAGCAATTCGGCATAAAGATCTTTGGTGAATTTTCTTCCATCGGCTAAAGAGGAAGTGTTATGAAGCCATTGCCACAACTGAGTTCTTGAAATTTCAGCAGTTGCCGCATCTTCCATTAAATTGTACAATGCGGCCGCACCATTACCGGACAACCAGGATTCCAAATATAAAATTCCGACGTTGATATTTTTTCGAATGCCTTTTTCGGTAATTGTACCTTTTGGTTGTTCGAGCAATTGTGCCTCGGTAATATTCAAATCGTTTCTCTTATTATATATCTGATTTTTTTCTGGCATATATTGATCAAAAACTTCCAGCGCAACAGGTACCAGGCCGGGGTGTGCTACCCAGGTTCCATCGTGCCCGTTTTTGGCCTCACGCTCCTTATCTGCCCTAACTTTTTCATACGCGATCCTGTTTGCCTCTTCATCATTCTTTACGGGAATTTGAGCAGCCATTCCGCCTATTGCGTGAACATTTCGTTTATGGCAACGCTGAATTACCCTCAGGGAATAAGCCTCCATAAAAGGTGAAGACATGCTTACCTGATCTCTATCCGGTACCGAAAAGTTCTTGTGATTCCTGAATTTTTTGATGTATGAAAATATATAATCCCATCTTCCACAATTAAGGCCGGCCATATGATCTTTTAATTCGTAGATAATTTCATCGATTTGAAAACTCGCGGTGATGGTCTCAATTAAAACAGTGGCTTTGATTGTAGATTGTTCAATCCCTAAAAAGTCCTGTGAAAACACGAAAACTTCATTCCACCAGCGGGCTTCAAGATAATGCTCAAGTTTTGGCAAATAGAAATAAGGTCCGGATCCATTGGACAATAATTGTTTGGCGTTATGAAAAAAGTAAAGTCCGAAATCAACTAAAGAACCGGAGATCTCTTCCCCGTCAATCAAAAGATTTTTATCGTTTAAATGCAATCCTCTTGGCCTCACTATAATCGTTGCTACCACTTCATTTAACTGATATTTTTTGCCGTTTTCATTCGTGAAGGAGATGGTTTTATTTATGGCATCCATCAGGTTTTGCTGTCCCTCTATAATATTAGACCAGGAAGGAGAATTGCTGTCCTCAAAATCGGCCATAAAAATTTTTGCTCCTGAATTCAGGGCATTGATGATCATTTTTCTTTCAACTGGGCCTGTAATTTCAACTCTTCGGTCCAGCAAGTCCGCCGGCAAGGGAGCTGCTGTCCAGTTATTTTCCCTGATGGAGGCAGTTTCAATAGGAAACTCCGGGGAATTCCCCCTGTCAAAATACGCCTGCTGTTCCACTCTTCTTTTTAGCAATTTCAGCCGTTTGTCGTTAAATTTTTCATGCAGTTGCACTAAAAAATCCAAAGCCTCACTAGTTAAAATTCGCTTGTAATGCTCTTTCGCTTCCGGAGCAAAAGTTGCTTTCTGAATTGTTGTTTCATTTAGATTTTCCATAACTTTTAATTTTGTGAGGACAAACATATAATAAAGTTTTTTATAAAACAAGCGAACGTTCGCTATTTTACCTATAATCGCTATAATTTATTATTTCGCTAAAATGCATATCTTTGTTTTATGAATATTGAAGAAGACTACATCCGGATAATCTTTGGTTTAAAACTGAAGCAAATACGAACAGAAAAGAATTTATCCCTGTTCGGGTTATCAAAACTCACAAAGATTTCAAAATCATACCTCAATGAAATTGAGAAAGGGAAAAAATATCCTAAACCGGATAAAATCGCTTTGTTGTCTGAAATGCTGGAAGTTCCCTATGACAACCTGGTTTCATTAAAACTGGATAAAAACCTGGCACCTTTAGGGGAAATACTTCAATCAAAAATTTTAAAGGAGATTCCTTTGGACCTGTTCGGCATAAAAAAAACCGATCTGATCGATATTATTTCTAACGCACCCGCCAAGGTGAATGCCTTTTTAAGCACCTTAATTGAAATAGCCAAAAACTACAATCTCTCTCGTGAAAGTTTCTTTTTGGCAGCACTTCGCTCCTATCAGGAGGCACATAACAATTATTTTGAAGATCTTGAACAAAGCGTTGAACAATTTGCCAAAGCATACCAGATAAATTTAGATATTAGAATTCAATCGGGGGATCTCGAAGAAATTTTAATTGAAGAGTACAATTATAAAATTATTCCGAACGGACTTTCCTCCTATACAGATCTAACCGAGCTAAGATGTATTTTTATCCCAAAAACCAAAATTTTATTGTTAAGTGACACTTTGGAAGAATCACAAAAAGCATTTATTTACGCAAAGGAAATTGCATACAATTATCTGGATTTAAAGGAGCGCTTGT
>JBBRGD010000259.1:0-3840 GCA_038241065.1 Flavobacteriales bacterium | reverse complement strand
ATAAAAACCTGATCAGCTTAAAAAACACAATTTATGGTATCTTTAAAAAAAAATGACGAATTATGAGAAAATCCTTATTTATTGCAGCTGTTTGCGCGCTGTTTTTTACTAGTTGCAGCCAAAAAATCGTAGGTACCTGGAATATAGACCAGTATGAAATTAACGACCAAAAAGGTCAGAAAGCTACCTTAAAAAATGCCGGAGAGATCACTTTGAAAAAGAATGGAACCGGAGAGAAAAATGTAAAGTATAGCATCTTCAGCAATGATTACAGCGACATTCAACCATTCAAGTGGAATTTAAAGGAAACAAATTTGACTATTACCGGGTCAAATCCTAAAGAAGAATCCGATTTTAATAAAACCTGGATCGTCATTACCAACAAGAGCAAAAAACAGGTATGGAAATCAACAGATGGCAGCACTACTGTGCAAGTTTTAGAACTTAGCAAGAAGTAATCCTATTGCTACGTAACTATAAAAAAGGCGGCCTAAATTTATTTTAGGCCGCCTTTTTTACATATAGAATTTTTTATTTGCTCAAATACATTCTTCTTCTGGCATACAGTTCATAAAATGTATCATCTTTAAGACTCTCTATAAAAAGGATGCTTTCTCCTGTGCTCTTCATTTCGGGTCCCAATTGTTTATTTACATTAGGGAATTTATTGAAAGAAAATACCGGTTGTTTGATCGCATATCCCTTCAGTTCAGGCTTAAAATCAAAATCGGTTACTTTATTATGTCCCAACATTACCTTAGTTGCATAATTCACATAAGGTTCTCCATAAGCTTTTGATATAAAAGGAACTGTTCTCGAAGCGCGTGGATTGGCTTCAATTATGTAAACCTTTTCATCTTTTATAGCAAACTGAATGTTTATGAGTCCCACAGTGTTTAAAGCCAGAGCGATTTTATTTGTGTGGTCAATGATTTGTTGCATTACCAGATCTCCCAGATTAAAAGGAGGAAGCAAGGCATTGGAATCTCCGGAATGTACTCCGCAAGGCTCGATATGCTCCATTATTCCAATGATATAGACATTTTCTCCATCGCAAATAGCATCGGCTTCCGCTTCAATTGCTCCATCCAGATAGTGATCCAGCAATAATTTGTTATTCGGGATTTTACGAAGCAAATCAACTACATGCGTTTCAAGTTCGTCTTTATTTATAACGATTTTCATCCCCTGTCCACCAAGTACATAAGACGGCCTGACCAAAATTGGAAATTTCAGTTCATCTGTCAATGCGAGGGCTTCATCGGCAGTTTCAGCAATTCCAAATTCGGGATATGGAATATCATTTTCCTGAAGCAGTTTTGAGAAGCTTCCTCTGTCCTCGGCTAAATCAAGGGATTTGTATGTTGTTCCAATGATCTTAATTCCATATCTATCTAATTTTTCAGCCAGTTTCAGCGCGGTTTGTCCTCCCAACTGAACTATCACCCCTTCGGGCTTTTCGTGGCGGATTATATCGTAGATATGTTCCCAATAGACCGGTTCAAAATAAAGCTTGTCGGCCACATCAAAATCGGTTGAAACGGTTTCAGGATTACAATTGATCATAATAGTTTCATAACCACATTCAGCCGCAGCCAAAACCCCGTGAACGCAACTGTAATCAAATTCTATTCCCTGACCTATCCTGTTTGGTCCGGAACCCAGGACCACTATTTTTTTCTTTCCGGTTACCACGCTTTCATTGTCAACATAGCGTTTCCCGTCCGGAGTTTCTATTTCAGCTTCAAAAGTAGAATAGTAATATGGGGTTTGCGCTTTAAATTCGGCAGCACAGGTATCTACCAATTTAAAGATTCTGTTTATTCCAAAGGCATCTCTTTTATTGTAAACCTCGCTTTCCAAACAATCCAACATGTGCGCTATTTGCCTGTCTGCAAAACCTTTTTGTTTGGCTTCCAGCAACAATTCCTTCTGTAAACTGTCAATATTATACTTTGAAACTTCAACTTCAAGGGCATAAAGTTCCTCATAGTGTTTAAGGAACCACATATCTATTTTGGTGATTTCGTGGATGCGACTTAAAGGAATTCCGATTTGAATTGCATCATAAATCACAAAAACCCTATCCCAGCTAGCAAAGGTGAGTTTTTCAATAATTTCCTCGTATTTGGTATAGCCTTTTCCATCGGCACCAAGGCCATTTCGGCTAATTTCAAGCGACTGGGTGGCTTTGTGAAGTGCTTCTTGAAAAGATCTTCCTATCCCCATTACTTCCCCTACAGATTTCATTTGAAGGCCAAGCGTGCGATCACTTCCTTCGAATTTATCGAAGTTCCACCGCGGGATTTTTACAATTACATAATCCAGACTTGGTTCAAATAAAGCTGAAGTAGATTTGGTAATTTGATTTTCCAGTTCATCCAAATGATAGCCAATAGCCAGTTTTGTGGCAATTTTCGCAATTGGATATCCTGTAGCTTTTGATGCAAGTGCAGAAGATCTGGAAACCCGAGGATTAATTTCAACAGCAATAATATCTTCATTTTCGTCCGGGCTCACTGCAAATTGAACGTTGCATCCGCCGGCAAAATCACCTATACTACGCATCATTTTAATGGCCATATCACGCATTCTCTGATATGCGGTATCACTAAGAGTCATTGCCGGGGCAACCGTTATGGAATCTCCGGTATGAATTCCCATAGGATCCATATTCTCAATTGAACAAATAATAACAACGTTGTCATTTCTATCCCTTAAAAGTTCCAATTCAAATTCTTTCCAACCTACTAAGGCTTTATCTATAAGCACTTCGTGAATTGGCGATGCTTCAAGTCCTCTGGTGAGCAATTCGTTAAAGTCTTCAGCCTTATGCACAAAGGCCGCCCCGCTACCACCCAGGGTAAAAGAGGCACGGATAACCAGTGGAAAACCGAATTCCTGAGCCGCCTCTTTTCCTTCCAAATAAGAAGTAACAATTCTTGCTGGTGCCACCGGGATCCCGATCTTATCCATAAGGTTTTTAAATTTCTCACGGTTTTCGGTAATGTTGATAGCATCAATATCAACCCCTATAAGTTTTACACCGAAATCCTTCCAGATACCCTTTTCATCTGCTTCAATACATAAGTTTAAAGCGGTTTGCCCACCCATGGTTGGCAAAACGGCGTCCAGGTTGGGATGTTCCTTAAGGATCTCTAAAATAGATTTTGTGGTAAGGGGTTTCAAATAAACATAATCGGCCATGGATGGGTCGGTCATAATTGTTGCGGGGTTGGAATTTATCAGAATAGTCTCTATTCCTTCTTCTCTCAAGGATTTTAAAGACTGTGCACCCGCGTAATCAAATTCGCAGGCCTGGCCAATTACAATGGGTCCGGAACCAATTATTAAAACACTTTTAATCTGATTGTTTTTCGGCATTTTAAGGAGGAAATTATTTTTTTATAAAAATAGGAATCGTTTGAATATAAAAAAAGGCGTTACTTAAAAAAGTAACACCTTAATATTTTGATACTAATTTTCACTAGTGTTTGTGTCTTGTCTCAGAGGATACAGATAATTTTTTTCTACCTTTTGCTCTTCTTCTAGCCAGCACTTTTCTTCCGTTCACACTTGCCATGCGCTCTCTGAAACCGTGCTTATTTTTTCTTTTTCTCTTAGATGGTTGAAACGTTCTTTTCATTTTATTATCTTTAAATCTCTATGGAAACCTTAGTTTAATTAGTTTTAAGCCTTTCTTTAAAACTGCGGGCAAATATACAAAGACTTTGATATCTTCCAAAAACTAAATAAAAAATTTTTTTAATAGTTTTTACTAACTTTGCAAACTGAAAAAACACCACCCAATATGTTTAACAAAAATATCAAATTAGTTAT
>JBBRGD010000258.1:0-3849 GCA_038241065.1 Flavobacteriales bacterium | reverse complement strand
TATTGGTCATTGGAACCTCAGCGGTTGGGATCAGATACAGATCGTCCATTCCCACATGGTACATTTGCCCTTCTTTATCCGGCAACTGTCCTGTGCCATAACCAGATGCTTCATTCACCAAAAGCGGCAACTGGTATTCGTTGTATCCGGAATTTGCCGCCTTATCCAGAAAGTAAGCGATAAGCGCACGCTGAATTCTAGCTCCTTTTCCCTTATAAACAGGAAATCCGGCGCCGGTAATTTTGTTGCCCAGTTCAAAATCTATGATGTCGTATTTTTTTGCCAGTTCCCAGTGTGGCAGGGAACCTTCGGGAAGAACGGGAATATCCCCTTCTTTGAATATCTCCACGTTATCATCTTCACTGGAACCGGAAGGAACCAAGTCATGAGGCACGTTGGGAATGGTATATAAAAGCTTGTCCAACTCCTGGACAGTATTATTCAATTCGTCAGAAAAGGCTTTTGAAGTCTCCTTTAGTTTAGCCGATTTCTCTTTTAAAATACCAGCTTTTTGATGCTCCCCTTTTTTGAACATGGTTCCAATCTCTTTTGACAGCTGATTGGATTCGGCCAGAGTTTCATCCAATTGCGATTGGGTGGAGCGGCGGGTTTCATCGAGTCTCAAAACATCGTTCAAAATGTTTTCAGCATCGAAATTTCTTTTTTTGAGAGCCTGTATATAGGCTTCTTTATGCGCTCTGATATTGCTTACTTGTAACATTTGGCCAAATAATTTTTAATAAGCGACAAATGTAACGAAAGCCTGTAAAAATATCAATCTAATTTTGAAGGTAATATCCAGGTGTGATGTTTAAAATGATGCCATTTTTCGCCTGACAGGTCCACCTTTGGATCGATAAATTGTTGTAAAGGCCTTCCGTTTACACTCACTTTGGAATCCACAAAGACCTGTACATTTTTGCCTTCTTCGGCATATTCCTTTTTAAGGCGCTGCGCAAACTGCCATATCAGGTCGGGTTTTGAATTGATCGCCCTCAATTGTTTTTTGCTTAAATAGTGACTTTTATCAACATATATGGTATCCCGGGAGCCGGATTCCACAACTTTAAATTCGCAGCGGCCGCTTTTGGAGCGCAACATCATCCGCCAGCTAAGGCGATGTCCTTCCTCTGTCCACAATACATCATCCTGAAAAAAATGATGACGGAGTGGCAATGAGATCTGCACGATAAACCAACCGGATAAAAGCACCAATATTGGTTTTCGGAAAGAAGGAATTATAATTTCATTCAGGTTGTAATATTCCTTTTTATTACGAAGGAACCACTTATTAATTTTTTCTGAAGGGAAAAAGAAGAGTGTAATTGCCAGCGCCAGGTAAGGAAAGATCCCAATTTGAAAGATAAAACTATTGAACAGGTGAAAAAATACCGCGGCCACAAATGCGAAAATTCGTGTTTTTCGCCACAGCAACAAGGGAATGATCAATAAATCGAATAAAAACCCGAAGGAGGCAATGGAATAATGTACCCATTGCTGCTGAAGGAATTCGCCTACCAACCAATAATCCTGTTTAGATTTCATTAAAACTGAGGGAAAACTGCCATTGAGCCAGTCGGGATATAATTTTGCCACGGCGGCATAGGTATAGACAATCCACATTTGCAATACAATAACAAGCCAAACCCAACGCGGCATGGAAATGGATCTCAGGGACTTATTATTCCTGGAATCTATAGCTGCATACCTATTGGCGGGAAGAAAGGACATTATAATGCACAACAACATCAATAAATAATAATGGTTGTTGTAAGACGATTTTTGCATCAAGTAAACTCCTGTCCACATAATTGTATAGGCAATTATGCTGACGCGGTATTTATAACCCAGCATTACCAGGATTCCAAAAAGGCCCATCAGGGCATAATAATACAACATCCCGTTGCCGGGAAGGGGTTGTAATAGATCAAATCCTATAAAATGAAAGGTTTCCTTTGGCTCGATAAGGCTGCGACGAATCCAGCCTGTAAATATTGCGCCAATAGCTTCAATTGCGATCAATAACCCAAAAAAGATCCGAAACACCACTAGGGCGCTGTTATCAATTTGGGTAAATAACCACTTGTTAAGCATAGTTATCTTTGATGAATCGTTCAGAAAAAGCTTTATCCAGTTTTAATGCCTCTATTAACTCGTCTACCGAATCAAAATTCTTTTCGTCCCGGATCCTTGTAAGCATTTCAATTTGCAATTTTTTTCCGTATAAATCCATATCCGGCATAAAGAAATTGGTCTCAATGGTTTTTTCTGTTCCGCCTACGGTAGGATTGGTGCCAATACTCATCATCCCGTAAACAAACTTTTCATCAATTTTGGAACGCACCACATAAACGCCATTTTTAGGGATCAATTTGTAGTCTTCCTCAATATGCAGATTAGCCGTGGGAAACCCGAATTTTTTTCCTAATTCTTTGCCTTTTACAACTGTTCCGGTCAGGACAAAGGGATGCTGCAAATAGGTATTTGCTTTTTCCACCTCTCCGGCCAGCAAGGCTGTTCTGATCTTTGTAGAACTTACCGCCACATCTTCTATGTCCTTTTCACTGATTTCCTCCACCTCAAAATCAAATTGTTTCCCGTATTCCTTCAAAGTATCTATATTGGCAGTTCTGTTTCTGCCAAAACGATGATCGTAGCCAATAATGATCTTTTTCGCATTGAGCTTATTCACCAGAATATCCCTGACAAATTCCAAGGCAGAAAGCCTAGAAAACTGGTATGTAAATGGATGAATTATAAGGTGATCTATCCCCGATTTTTCCAGAATCTGCTTTCTCTCCTCAATGGTATTTATGAGTTTTATATCGCTGTCTTTTTGCAAAACCATTCGCGGATGAGGAAAAAAGGTAAGGATCACCGATTCCAGATTGCTCATTTTGGCTTCATTTACCAGCCGTTCGACAATTTTTTGATGACCGGCATGCACTCCGTCAAAAGTTCCTATGGTAACTACCGTGGGATGATCGCTTTTAAAAGCGTGTGCTCCTTTATGTTCTTTCAAGAGAAAATTATTTGCCGTTAAAAGTATTCATTGTATTGTTAATTCCCGCGGTTCCAAAAGATTTTATGAGCTCACGGGATTTTTCAAGGCGTTCGGGCAGCATTTTTTCTTCTTCTTCCGTCCATTCCCCTAAAACGTAATCAATTTGGTTTCCTTTGGAAAATTCACCGCTAATTCCAAACCTAAAGCGGTTATAATTGGTGGTATTTAAATGCGCCTGCACGTCCTTTAATCCGTTATGCCCGCCATCACTCCCTTTTGTTTTTACACGAATAGCACCAAACTCTAAATTCAGATCATCGGTAACTATCAATAAGTTCTCCAACGGAATTTTTTCTTTGGTAAGCCAGTACAGGACAGCTTTTCCGCTTAGATTCATAAAAGTGCTCGGTTTGAGAAGGATAAAGGTGCGGCCTTTAAACCGAAAGCTCACCACATCGCCCAATTTTTGGGTACTAAAGCTCACCGCTTCTTTTTCGGCTAAATAATCCAGGATCTTAAATCCGATATTGTGCCTGGTGTGGTGATATTTGGGGCCGATATTTCCAAGTCCCACAATCAAAAATTTTTTCATAGGATCTTCTTCTTCCAGTGGTTTTTTCTTGCTCAATATTCTTCCGAAGAAAGCCAGCATAGTTTTAATTTTTGGTAAAAATAAAAAAAGCATCCCAAATCCCGACGTTAATCGGGGAGGAATGCTTTTAAATTTAGTTAAAAAAGAATTATTATTCTTTTCCTTCTTCTTCAGATTCGCTAGCCGGAACTTCTCCTGCTGGCACTTCTTCTTCTTCCGGTTCAAGTTCTGCAATCAGGTTACGTGATGTTTT
>JBBRGD010000257.1:0-3856 GCA_038241065.1 Flavobacteriales bacterium | reverse complement strand
CAACGACAGAACTAATTACGCAAGAGTTGTATTATATTGATAAAACCAATAAAAAGAAATTATTATCTGACTTGCTGAAATTATCTGATGCAGATCGGGTTTTGGTATTTACCAGGACGAAGCATGGCGCTAATAAAGTAGTGAAGGATTTGATAAAGGATGGAATTAAAGCGGAAGCAATCCACGGAAACAAAACCCAGAATGCCCGTCAAAAAGCCTTGAAAAATTTCAAAGATAAAACCACCCGGGTATTGGTTGCAACCGATATTGCAGCGCGTGGAATAGATATTGACGAGCTGGCACTGGTGATCAATTATGAAATTCCAAATATTTCCGAAACTTACGTTCACCGAATTGGAAGGACCGGTAGAGCAGGTGCAAGCGGGAAAGCGATTTCCTTTAGTGATTATGAAGAGAAAGCATTTATAAGAGACATACAAAAATTGATGGATCTAAAGATTCCTGTAATAGAGAACCATAGCTATCCGATGGAATATTTTGAGATTCCGGAGAAAAAACCTCAACAGGGAAGACCTTCAAGAAACCAAGGCAAAAAACCGGTTTCAAAAAAACCAAATACTGCCAAATCAACAAACAGGAGACGTTTTTGAAAGATCAAAAAATAAATAATGGCCATTCTGAAAATTTCTTTGGAGACTACCGCGATTTTTGGTGGAACCAGGCTTTTTTAGATTTAACCGCACAGCGGCTTGAACTCCACAGTTATAAAACCATGCTGGATGTAGGCTGTGGTAACGGACACTGGACTCGGATCATGGCGTCATTTATTGATAAAAATGCCGAAATAACAGCTGTAGACAGTGACGCGAGGTGGTTTACAGAAAATAAAGAATTAGAAGAGCACTTTTCTAAAACGGGCATTTCCTTCAATTTAAGAGAAGGAAATGCCCAAAATCTCCCGGTTCCGGATAACAGTTTTGATTTTGTTACCTGCCAAACTTTATTGATCCATGTTCCGGAGCCGCAGAAAGCAATAAATGAAATGAAAAGGGTTTTAAAACCCGGCGGTACCCTGCTTTGTGTGGAACCCAACAATATTGTACAAAGTCTTACAAAAACATCCCTCACAAAAAACGATTCAATTGAAGAAACCCTCGATCATATCAAATATCGTTTGATAATTGAAACAGGGAAAAAAAACATGGGCCGTGGTGACAATTCCCTTGGGGATCTTTTACCGGGAATGTTTGCATTAGAAGATCTAAGGCATATTGAGGTGCGCCTTTCAGATAAAGCCATCGCGATGTATCCTCCTTACGACAATGAGGAACAGCTGGCTACTTTAAAACAATGGATGAACGGCAGTTCCTGGAAATCCAATACCCAAAAGGACATTGATTTTTTCAGCGCAGCGGGAGAAGAGTTTATGCAGTTTTATTTTGAATATCAGGAAAAATATGCAAACCGGGCAGATCATGTTATGGGCGCCCTTCAACGGGAACAATATCACGCAGCCGGAGGATCTTTGATGTATCTGGTGAGCGGAATCAAATAGTTTAATTACAAACCTTGCATTCCATTATTGTTTTTGCTTCCCCTACCAATTTCCCATGTTTATTTAAAGAATATGAACAACAATTGATATAGCCTTCCTGCAATAATTTTCGCCCTCTTTGTATCCTGGATTTTGCGCCAGAGACGGAAATTCCCAAAATTTCAGCCACATTTTTTTGTTTCATATTGTAAATTTCACTTAACAAAAGGGCTTGTTGATATTTTTCCGGCAATTCATTAATCAAGGGCATAAGGCAACTTTCAGCAGTATGGGTACATTCGGCTTCTTCTTCCTCTTTTAGATCTGGCAATGAGGTGCTTGAGATTTTATTCCTGAAATAATCTGTTACGGTATTCCCGGAAACAGTATAGAGCCAGGACCTTATTTGTTGCCTGTTATCTAATTGTGGAATTTTTAAATGAACTTTTATGAATACCTCCTGCAGTAAATCTTTAGCAAGATCTGCATTGCCTGTTTTAGAAGTTATAAACCGCAGTAATTCTTTGGAAAATTCATCCCATAAGTTTTTGGTTTCCATAATGTAAAAATACAAAAAGCCTTCAACTTGAATAATCGAAGACTTTTTTAGTTTAGCAATTACAATTGGAACACTGGCAATTTGTACAGGTGCAATTTTTACAATCTCCCTTTGCGCAAGCCTCACAATTGCAATCACAGGTTTTGGTATTTTTCATAGTATTTTACTTTATATGGTTTCTTTTTATAAGACGCAGGATTTTGAGAAAAGACGCAGATTTTAGGTTTTATTTTTTAAATGAAAAATGATAAGATGAGATTCAGGTCTTATCAATGGCATTCTACAGCCGAAGAAACAAGTTCGGTTACAGGTTTGGGAGATACATAAGGGATTCCCAAGCCCATTCCCCGTAAAATAAACAGCAAGCCTGTGATTACCACAAATACCGGGATAAGTCTTCTTACTTTTTGTCTTGTTTTCCCTTTCAGGAATGACATAAAATAAATACTGGTTGTCATTAAAGGCACAGTTCCCAAACCAAAAACCATCATATATAAACTGCTCTGGAAAACACTTCCGGCTGCGAGGGACGCAAAAATGGCGATATACAGCAATCCGCAGGGTAGAAATCCGTTGAGGAAACCTATGGTGAAGAAAGTATCTGCCGATTTTTTCTTAAGGGATTGCCCTAAAGCGCTTTTCACCTTCCCTACTGCTGAATAAAAATATTTGGAAAAGTTATACTTCTGAAAGGTTTTATGCGGAAGAATAACTATTAAGATCATCAAAATGCCAATTGCAATAGAAAGTTGTTGTTGCAATCCAAAGAGGTAAAATCCTTTTCCCAGGATTCCGAACAAGCCTCCAATAAAGGCATAGGTGAAAATTCTCCCAAGGTGATAACTGCCAATTTGCAGGATCTTTTTAAAATTATTGGATCTGTCTACAGGCAACATAAAGGCAATTGGGCCACACATTCCAACACAGTGCAGGCTTCCCAAAAGTCCTAAAATTAAAGCCGAAAGTAGCATCCAAATAAGATTTTAATGATTAAAAATTGATGTTTTTCTTGGTGAGATAGGTTTTTCCATTTTGTTCCCATCTTACGCTGATGTTCCATCTACCCGCTGCAATTTCATTTTTTGGGATAAACATTTTTTGATCTTCAAGAAAGATAGGTTTTGTGAAATCAAGATTTTTATTTGATGGCCTGTAAAAGGTCACAATGCCATCAATATCAGAAGACGCTTCATTTCCCGGGAAATCTATCATAACTCCGGTTTCAGTTTGTTCAATAACAACATTTTCAGCCAGCTCAATGGCACTCTTCTCGGCATTAAGTTCATCCTGAAAACCAATTTCCTGTTTGTAATATTCTTCAACAACCAAATCATATTGGTATTTGTCATCTGTAAACATTTTGACGACAAAATATAATATGAAAGACATAAATGCGATCATTGCTATTACTATTCCCGTTCCCCAGTTTATTTTCATGTTTTTAGTATTGAGTAATTAGAATTGAGTAGTTAGTATTGAGTATTGAGATTTGAAATATGTCTTTCCCTATCGTGATTCTGATCTCCTGTCTTCCGACCTTTATATTCTATCCTCTTTCCAGACTCTTTTTTCTATATTCTATTTTCTATATTCTTGTTTCTCTTTTCTATAGTCTTTTTTCTCTTATCTATTGAATATGTTCTAAATCAATAACTTCTTGGTCCCAGAAAGTTTGTTGTGGCTGTTTCAATAAGTTCATTATTCCTGTACACTCCAATTTTTACCTTGTTTTTATCCCCATCTAACGCAGAAGCATTTATTTGAAGGAACAAAGTTCCCTTAGCCATTCCCTGTGCAGGAAT
>JBBRGD010000256.1:0-3862 GCA_038241065.1 Flavobacteriales bacterium | reverse complement strand
TCCAGAGCATAAATATTCATCAAACCCCCGGCTTGTTCAAAAGCGCCCCAGAATACAATCACCAAAATAAAAGACAGCAACATGACCACGTACCTGTCTTTCATAATTTGGCTGGTCAGGTCTTTATAAACCATCATCATTATTCCCACAACCAAAGAAAGGAATATAAACAATAATCCATATCCAAATCCTATTGTCACCCATCCCACGATAGATACCACAAGCAACACAACTGTTATAATAAGTTGTAACGGAGATTTTAACAGATCTGCAATTAAGCCTGGTATTGAGGCTCCTTCATCCATCTCAGTTTTAGATAGCAGGTTACCTACATTTGTAAGATATTTCTGACCCCATAAATATACCATCAACCCAAAGGCCATCGCTATTCCCGCAAGTCCAAATCCGAAATGCCAGCCAATTTTTTCTCCAACATAACCAACAATCAAACTGGAAAGAAAAGCTCCTAAATTTATCCCGATATAAAAAATTGTAAATCCTTTATCTCTTCTGATGTCCCCTACTTTATAAAGGCCACCTACCATAGTGGAAATATTGGGTTTCAATAAACCTACTCCGGCGATAATAAGACCAAGTCCTGTATAAAATGCCCACATTTCTTCTACGGCTAGGATTCCGTGTCCGCAAACTAAAATAATACCTCCTATTAAAACGGCTTTTTTCTGGCCAAAAACCTTATCGGCCAGAATCCCTCCGGGGATAGAAACAACATAAACCAGCATGGTGTACCATCCATAAAGTACAAGAGCTTCAGATGAAGTCCAACCCAAACCGGCATTACCACCAGTTGTTGCACTTACAAGATATAATACAAGAATAGCACGCATCCCATAATAGGAGAAACGTTCCCACATCTCGGTGAAGAATAAAATATATAAACCAACGGGATGTCCAAATAGTTCCTTTTGATTTGCCGGGGGTGCAGTATTTGCCATTTATATTTTGATTTTATTATTGGGGTTGATATTAGTTTTTAAATGCTCTTTGATAAATTCGGTCATTTTGGTGTACAGATGTAAACGTGTATTTCCACCATAGATCCCGTGATTTTTGTCTGGATAGATCGCCCAGTCGAATTGTTTATTTTCTTGAACCAGTGCTTCAATTAGCCGCATGGAATTTTGTACATGAACGTTGTCATCACCACTGCCGTGAACCAGCAGGAAGTTGCCTTTTAATTTTTCCACGTGATTTATCGGGGAGTTCTCATCGTAGCCTTCGGGATTTTCCTGTGGGGTAGTCATATATCTTTCGGTATAGATTGAATCGTAAAACCTCCAACTTGTAACCGGTGCTACGGCGATTGCCATTGAAAACACATCATTCCCTTTTAGTATCGCATTTGTAGCCATAAATCCACCGTAACTCCATCCCCAGATCCCTATTTGGTCCTGATCTATATATTCCAGCGCACCTAATTTTTTAGCGGCCTCAATCTGATCTTCCAATTCGAGTTTTCCCAATTCATTTTGAGTCACTTTTTTAAACGCAGCTCCCTTAAATCCGGTCCCCCTTCCATCTACTGAAACGATTATATAACCTTCATCTGCCAAAAGCTGATACCAATAATCGTTTGAGTTGAAATAAGTATTGGAAACCATTTGTGATCCCGGTCCTGAATACTGAAACATAAACAAAGGATATTTTTTATCCGGATCAAAATCTGATGGTTTGATCATCCACATATTGAGTTCATTCCCATTAACCTCAATTATGGATAGTTCTTTAGGGGAAAAATTATAGGCTTTTTCCTTTTCCAGCAGTTCAGAATTGTCTTTTATATTCCGTTCCAGTTTTCCTGTTTTGGAGTCGTGTAAGGTGAATTCGTATGGAGTTTTGGTGTTGGTGAAGGAATTGATAAAATAAGTATAATCTGCGCTAAAATCGGCCTTGTTTGTACCGGTTTTTTGTGTCAGTCTTTTTTTGTTTGAACCATCGGCCTTTATGGAATAAACATCACGGTTCACACTTCCGTTTTCTGTGCTTTGATAATAAACCCTTTTGGTTTTTGCGTCAAATCCGTAGTAATTGGTAACCTCCCAATTGCCTTTTGTGATTTGCCCCATCAGCTTTCCATTTTTATCATAATGATAAATGTGATTATAGCCATCCTTTTCACTTGTCCAGATATAGCTGTTATCCTCCAGGAAAGTTAAATTATCGGTAATATCCACATAGGCTTTATCTGTTTCGTTCATCACCACTTTTGCCTCATTCTTTTCTGAATTTACAAAGATCAGATCCAGATTATTTTGATGGCGATTTAATACCTGAACGCTAAGAATTTTTGCGTCGTTGGTCCAGTCAATTCTCGGGATATAAAAATCCTTATAATCCCCTAATTCCACCGGAGAAGAATTGGCCGATTTAAGATCGTAAATCTGTAAGGAAACAACAGAATTTTCTTCGCCTGCCTTAGGATATTTAATGGTTGTAATCTCAGGGTACAAATCCTCTCCGAAAATACTCATAGAAAATTCAGGGACATTCGTCTCATCAAATCTTAAGTAAGCAATTTTAGTTCCTGTTTTATTCCAGTCAAAAGCTCTAACAAATGCGAATTCTTCTTCATAAACCCAATCTGTAACCCCGTTGATGACCTCATTTTTCTTCCCATCGGTGGTGATTTGAATTTCTTCACCGGTAGAAAGGATTTTTATATATAAGTTATTGTCCAACACATAAGCAACCTTGGAAGCATCAGGAGAAAAAGTAGGTTCCTGTATTTTATTTTCGCTTAGTTTTTGTAAGGATTTTGAAGCGATATTATAAACGTAAAAAATTCCTTTTGAAGAATGCCGAAAGATTTGATCCATTTGGGTACCAAGCAAAACTTTGGATTCGTCAACACTTAATTCATATCCCTGAAATTTTGAAATTTCTTCCAAATTGGCTGAGTTAAGCAAACTCCCTTTCATTTCCCCCGATTTGTAATCATAAACATCAATGCTGGAAGTAGCATTTTTTCTGTCCTGATTTAAAACAATATATTCAACACCGTTATTTAGGGATTCAAGCGCCTCAAGCCGTTCCTGACTAAAAGTTCCATCCCATATTTCTTCTAAAGTAATTTGTTTTTCCTGGGCAAAAACCGAGCTGGTTCCTATTAAAAATAGCCCCAATAAAAATTTTGTGAATCTCATAAAAATATGAAAAATTTATTTTCTGCCAAGTTTACTAAAATTTCAGCAAAAAACAGGGTTTTTAAGTGTTAAATCACAACTATTTGTTAAAAAAAATTTGAGATATTTATTCAGTTAATTCAATTGAGGCAAAGCGGCATTTAGAGTAACGCGAGTAATTGTATCTTTGTACTCAAATCTATTTTTAAATGATTGCACCTATTTCCGGCTTTTCAAAACTGAGCAAAGAAGAAAAAATTACCTGGTTATCAAAAACATATTTAAAAGACTCCCCGCAATCTGAAGCAGTTTTGCGCCAATATTGGAATAACAATATACGATTGCAGCAACTTCACGAGGAATTTACAGAAAATACTCTGAGTAATTTTTATTTGCCATTTGGAATTGCACCAAATTTCCTTATTAACGGCGAAATTTATGCCATTCCAATGGCCATTGAGGAAAGTTCGGTAATAGCTGCGGCAAGCAAAGCAGCCAAATATTGGTCTACCCGCGGCGGATTTAAGGTGCAGGTTTTAAACACCGTAAAAATAGGCCAGATACACTTCTTGTATTCAGGGGATCACAAAAAACTAGAGCGCTTTTTTAATGCGTGTAAGCCGGTTTTAATAGATTCGGTAAGCAATATTACCCGAAATATGGAAAAACGGGGTGGCGGGGTTTTAAATATTGAACTTCGGGATAAAACCGATTTGATG
>JBBRGD010000255.1:0-3870 GCA_038241065.1 Flavobacteriales bacterium | reverse complement strand
AATTTCCGGAAAAGTTATTGACGATGATTTGGGTGTTCCATTGGAATATGCTACAATTTCTATTACAAAACCAAATGATGCCGATTTTATTGATGGTGGGGTTACAGATGTGGATGGGAATTTTTCAATCCCTGTGCCTTCGGGAACTTATAATATCAAAGTAGAATTCATCTCTTTTGAGAGTAAGAATTTTAACAATCGCCAGGTAAATTCAAATCTTAATCTTGGTACTATTGAGCTTGGATTTAGTTCTAACAGTCTGGATGAGGTTGTAGTGCGGGCAGAAACTACCGAGGTAGAAGTACGTCTGGACAAAAAAATATATAATATTGGTAAGGATCTTACCACTGCCGGAGGTACAGTAGCAGATGCTCTAAACAACGTGCCCTCTGTTTCGGTAGATTTGGATGGTGGTATCAGCCTTAGGGGGAATCAAAACGTTCGAATTCTCATCAACGGAAAACCTTCCGCCCTTGCAGGATTTGGAGGCACCGATATACTTGGACAGTTACCTGCAGAGGCTATTGAACGCGTGGAGGTTATCACATCTCCTTCTGCAAGATATGATGCCGAAGGTACTGCCGGTATTTTAAACATTATACTTAGGAAAGAAAAAACCCTTGGATTTAATGGTTCAGTAACATTGAGTGCAGGTTATCCCGATAACGCAGGAATTTCTACCAATTTAAATTACCGAACAGATAAATTTAATTTTTTCAATACCTCCGGATTTCGATATTTTGATGCTCCCGGAAATGGTTTTTTTGATACCCGGTACAATGAAAATAGCCGATCAGACTTTGAGAGGATAGTTGAAGACAGGGAAATAACCAGATTAAACCGTGGATTTAATACCAATTTTGGAGTGGAATATTATGTTAACGATCAATCTTCCCTTACCGCAAGCATATTTTTAAGAACAGGTGAAGATGAAGATGTCACCACAAATGTTACAGATAATTACCTAAACGGTTCTCAGGTCTTTGGAACCACAAGAAGGGAAGATCAAATGGAGGAAGACAATAGCTTTCAGTTTGCATTAAACTATATGAATGACCTTGATGATAAGGGACAAAAACTAACCGCCGATTTTCAATATGAAAAAGACAAGGAAACCCAAACTACCCTTATTGGTGAGAATGAAAATTATAATACCATAGATTATGAACGATTTTTATTTGGAGAAAATATAAACCAAAAGGAAACCCAGCATGAGTTTTTAATCCAGGCAGATTATGTACTCCCTTTTGGAGAGGATTCTCAGTTTGAAGCAGGTTACCGTGGGAATTTTGAAAACGAGATAACAGATTATATTGTAAGACAAGAATTTGATGATACCGGAGAATTGGTACTCAATGAGAATTTGACAAACATTTTTGATTATACCGAAAATGTCCAAGCGCTTTATACCCAATATGGAACTAAACTTGGAGACTTTTCTTTTCTTTTAGGCTTAAGGTTGGAGAATACCAATTTAAAGGGAAAAATAGATTCAGAATTAACTGAAGAAGAACTTCAGGAAGAATTTGGCTTTCCTATAGATACTAATTTTGATAATAATTATTTAGGATTGTTCCCAACAGTGAATCTTATTTACGAACTCGCTGAGCGGGAAAATATCACCATAGGGTACAACAGAAGAATAAACAGGCCACGCGGTTGGTATATCAATCCTTTTCCTTCCAGAAGTAGTACAAACAACGTATTCCAGGGAAATCCAAATTTACAACCCGCGTTTTCCAATGCATTTGATCTTGGATATTTGAAACGATGGGAAAAATTAACCCTAACTTCTTCTGTATATTATCAAAATGAAAAAGATAGTTTCGAAAGGATAGAACAAAATATTGCGGGAACCAATGTAATTAGAACTATTCCTGTAAACCTTTCCAGTAATGAAAGGATTGGTGCTGAACTTGGGTTGCTTTACAACCCTGCTAAATGGCTCCGACTAAATGGTAGTTTCAATTTTTTCCAATTTAATACTGAAGGTGAGTTTAACGAGGTGGATTATAGTGCAGAGAATACCAGTTATTTTGCGCGTTTTAGCTCTAAGGTGAGCCTTCCTGCAGCTATAGACTGGCAAACAAATTTGTTTTACCTTGGAGCTGCAGAAGGAGTTCAGGGAACTCAGGAAGGAATTTTATCAATAGACCTTGCCCTGAGCAAAGAGTTATTTAATAATAATGCTACCCTATCCTTTAATGTAAGGGATTTACTGAACACTAGAAAAAGAGAATCATTTACCTCTACCACTACCTATGACAGGTTTAGTGAATTCCAGTGGAGACAACGGTCTTTTAACCTTGCCTTCGTTTATAGATTCAACCAACAAAAAAAAGAACAGGATCGCAGGAATCAAAATAACGGAAACGGTGATGAGGGTGATTTTGAGGGATAAATTGAGAGTATGAGAACAAAAAAGCTTGTCCAAATTGGAGAAGCTTTTTTATTTGTTTATATGTCCCGTCCTAAAATAGCGATACACTAAAACCTTAGTGTAAAGAAAACATCAGTAAACTAATCCTATTTCCTCCCTAATATCATCGAGTAATCCAATAAGTTCCAAACTTTTTTCAAAGCTCATTACCGTACTTTCAGTTCTTCCCTGGGCGAGCATTTGTTGCACGTGTTCAGCTTCAAAATTATAACCGTTGGTATTGACATCAAATGAAATTGTCTCCTCTTGATTATTATGTAGAATTGTTACTGAAGTTGGCTCGTGAAATCTCCTGTTAATTGTTACCGAGGCCTTTTCAAAATTGATGGTTGCCGTGGTTGTGGTGGATTTGTTGATAGTACTAAAGAGATGTGCACGAACACCATTTTGGTAATTAAATACAATATTGCAACTTTCATCAACGCCGGTTTTGCTAAATTCAGCTTTGGCCGAAATAGTATCGGGTTTGCCTAAAAGGGTAAGAGCTGCAAATACAGGGTAAATCCCAATATCCAACAAACTGCCGCCGCCCAGATCTTTGTTGAAAAGCCGCTTTTCCGGAAGGAAGGGCGCTTCAAATCCAAAATCGGCTTCTAAACTGGTTATTTTTCCGAATTTTTCAGATTTAACCATTTCCAATACATATTGATAATGTGGCAAAAAATATGTCCAGAGCGCTTCCATTAAAAAGATATTTTCCTTTTTTGCAGTCAAGATCATTTCAATTACCTGCTCCTTATTCATCGCAAAGGGTTTTTCGCAGAGAACAGCTTTTTTGTGTTTTAAGCAGAGAAGGCTATGCTCGTAATGGAAAACATGGGGGGTTGCTATATAAATTATATCTACTTCCTCATCTTTCACCAAATCTTCATAACTGCCATAAAATTTTGTTGCATTAAATCCTTTCGCAAATTCTTCAGCTTTTGCTATGGACCGACTGGCAACAGCATATAATTCAGCTCCAGGTACTTCAGTTAAACCTTTAGCAAATTTTTGAGCTATTTTTCCGGGACCAATAATGCCCCATTTATATGTTTTAGTTTTCAATTGAAATTGGTTTTTTGGGTGAATAAATAAAAGTTTGCAGTAATAATGCGATGATCATCACCAGGAAGCAACCTAAAAGATTGAGCCATAAATATTCCATAAGCTCAAAAGAATATGCCAGGATCACCAGGATTTGAGTGATTACCGCGGCTATGAATACAGCGTTGCTTTGCACATATTTTATAAAAAATGCCAGCAGGAATATCCCAAGCACATTCCCGTAAAATATAGAACCAATGATGTTGACCAGTTGGATCAGGTTGTCGAATAAATTTGCGAAACTCGCCAGGGTGATGGCGATCAACCCCCATACTAAAGTGAACCATTTGGAGATCTTCACAAAATGCTCTTCCGTTTTTTCGACTTTAAGGTTTCGTTTATAG
>JBBRGD010000254.1:0-3874 GCA_038241065.1 Flavobacteriales bacterium | reverse complement strand
TCCGCGTATAGTAGGACCAAAAGAGATCATATCCATTTCAGGATAATGCTGACCAATAATTCCGCATTCCAAACCAGCGTGGCAGGCAGCGATATCAGCTTTTTCGTGGTGCATCTTTTGGTATAGTTCGTCCAAAATCTTCAAGATAGCAGAATCCCTGTTTGGTGCCCATCCTGGATAATCACCGGAAAGTTCTACATTGCAGCCTGCAAGTTCAAATGCAGATTTTAAACTATTTGCCAAATCGTCTTTAGAAGATTCAACAGAAGATCTGGTCAGGCATTTTATTCCTATTTTACCTTCTTTAACTTCAATTTTTGCAATATTATTGGAAGTTTCCACCAATCCTTCAATTTCAGGACTCATCCTGTAAACCCCGTTGTGTGCGGCATAAATACCTTTCAGCAAAGCTTCTTGGGCGGTTTCTTCCATCACCTTTTCCGGAACAGCGGTTTCTGTGATCTCCAATTCTAAATTGGGTTCCAATTGGGCAAATTCGGTTTTAATCGTATTCATGATTTGATTGGCTTCATATTTAAAAGCCTTCACTTGTAAATCATCTACCGTAACAATGGCTTCACTTTCCCTGGGGATAGCATTTCGAAGGCTGCCTCCAATGATCTGAGAAATCCGTAATCCGTAATTTTCGTTTGCATCAAAGAGCAAACGGTTCATAAATTTATTGGCATTGCCAAGTCCTTTTATGATATCCATTCCGGAATGTCCGCCTTGCAAACCTTTTAGGGTGATTATAAAAGCAGCAGAACCTTCAGGCGTATTTTCTTCAGGGTAAGATCTGGAAGCAGTTACATCTACGCCACCGGCACATCCAATTCCTATTTCATCGTCTTCTTCTGTATCCAGGTTTAAAAGGATCTCTCCCCTGAGCAATCCCTCTTCCAGGCCTTTTGCGCCGGTCATTCCGGTTTCTTCATCTATAGTAAACAAGGCTTCCAGAGCAGGATGTTCAATAGTATCGCTTTCCAGAATTGCCATAATACTCGCTACACCAAGACCGTTGTCTGCACCAAGGGTTGTTCCTTTAGCCCGGACCCAATCTCCATCAACGTACATATCAATTCCCTGGGTGTCAAAATTAAAATTGGTGCTGCTGTTTTTTTGATGCACCATATCCAGGTGTGACTGTAAAATCACAGGTTTCCTGTTTTCCATCCCTTTGGTTGCAGGTTTTTTAATAATTACGTTGCCTACCTTGTCAACAAGGGTTTCCAATTTCAAATGTTTACCAAAATTTTTTATAAATTCAATTACCCGTTCTTCTTTCTTCGAAGGTCGGGGTACTTCGTTCAAATCGGCAAAATTGCTCCAGAGGTTTTTTGGCTCCTGGGCTCTTATTTCTTCATTCATATATAAATATTTAATAATTCGGTAATTTCACAAAGATATTGGTAATTAACAAAGCACGAAAATTTGTTCCTTCTTTATTAGTTTGTAATTTTAACCCGTGAAAAATAAAGCCGGAATCATTTTAGCCATTTTACTGCCACTTCAATATGCAGCGATCAAGATCATTTCGAGTTATCCAACCTTTATCGAAGACTGGTACAGCCTAGGATTATATCCCTATATTTCAAAGATTATGAGATTTTCTCTGGGGATATTCCCATTTTCCTTTGGAGATTTGTTGTATACTTTTTTGATTTTTTCTATAATTAGATGGATCGTAATTAGAATTAATACCAGGTTCAAAAATCCGCGGAAATGGGTAATCGATTTTTTCGCTATATTCTCAATTATTTATTTTTGTTTTCATCTGTTTTGGGGATTGAATTATTACCGGTTGCCACTTCACAAAACCTTAAAAATAAAAAACACCTATACTACTGAAGAACTGGTATTGCTTACCGAAACTCTTATCAAAAGATCTAATGAGGTACATCGTGAACTGATGCATAACGATTCGTCATTAGTGCCATATAATTTTAGAAAGACTCAAATTCTTAAAAAAACCATTGACGGATTTGATTTCCTAAGCGCCGAATATCCCAAGCTTACTTATCAAGGGAAAAGTTTGAAACGCTCTTTATATAGCATTCCTCTAACTTACATGGGATTTAACGGATATTTAAATCCGCTCACGAATGAAGCCCAGGTAAATACACAAATAATAAATTATAAATTGCCCACAACCGCAAGTCATGAAATTGGCCATCAATTGGGTTTTGCCAAAGAAAATGAAGCCAACTTTATAGCTTGCCTGGCCACGATAAAACACCCGGATCCATATTTCCGGTATTCCGGATTGACCTTTGCCCTTCGGTATTGTTTAAACGAATTATATATCCGGGATTGTAATAAGGCCGAAACATTGTTAAAGACAATCAACCCCGGGATTATGGCAAATTATAAGGAGGTTCGGGAATTCTGGGTACTTCATCAAAATCCTTTCGAATTTATTTTTCAATTCACCTACAGCGGATTTTTAAAAGCCAATAACCAGGAGGGTGGAATGAAAAGCTATAGTTATGTGGTGGCCCTTTTAGTTAATTATTTTGATGATGTAGAGAATGCGTTCTAGACCTTATCGCCAATTATTAAAATTTTTCTTTGAAAATAAGATTGATGCAACAAATTTCTATCTTTTTAAAAATTAATCTTAATATACAACCAAACTCAGCAGGTCTTATAAGCTTGCCAGCGTAAAAAATCAGTTCGCTAAAAATTCTTAAGCTATTTATATATGCGGGAATTTATATCTGCTTAATTTTGCATTATGTTTAAACAAATTTCAAGTTCTCAAAATCCTGCTATTAAAAGGCTTTTTCAACTTCAGGAAAAATCACGCGCCAGAAAAAGAGAAGGGGTTTTTACAGTTGAAGGAATTCGGGAGATCTCACTCGCTCTAAAGGGCGGATTTGAAATTTCGGAACTTTATTTTTGCGTCGAATTGTTCTCAGAAGAACAAATTTCAACGCTACTTAAAAACAACAGTTTTCAGCCTGAGGTTACCGAAATTTCGAATGAAGTTTACAATAAAATTGCAGTTCGCGGCAGTACCGAAGGACTCATCGCCATTGTGAAATCTAAGGATTTGGGTTTGGATAATCTTCAGTTAAATTCAAATAATTTGCTGATATTGGTTGCTGAAGCTCCTGAAAAACCGGGAAATATAGGTGCTTTGTTGCGCACGGCCGATGCCGCCAATGTGGATGCGGTTTTAATCGCCAATCCAAAAACAGATCTGTTCAACCCCAATATTATTCGTTCCAGCGTAGGATGTGTGTTTACCAATAAACTGGCGGTGGGAAGCACTTCAGAAATAATTGCATTTTTAAAGGAAAGGAAAGTGACCATTTATGCTGCTGCCTTACAGGCTTCAAAAAATTACAGTGAGATAAATTTCACTCGTTCCTGCGCCATTGTGGTGGGAACCGAAGATACCGGATTAAGTGAGGAATGGTTAGAAAATTCAGATCAAAACATTATCATACCTATGCAAGGGGAAATAGACAGCATGAATGTTTCTGTAGCAGCGGGAATACTGATTTTTGAAGCTAAAAGACAACGGGGGTTTGAATTACGAAGTTAGAAGTACTAAGAGAAAAAGAATATAGAATAAAGAAAAGAGACTTTTTTTGGCTTGTAATGTGATGGAGTAACGAAGTGATGTTGTGATGAAGTAAAAAAGTGGAGAGTGGATAGAGGAGAGAAAAGAAAATAGAATAAAGAGAAAAGAGACTTTTTTTGGCTTGTAATGTGATGGAGTAACGAAGTGATGTTGTGATGAAGTAAAAAAGTGGAGAGTGGAGAGTGGAGAGAAAAGAAAATAGAATAAAGAGAAAAGAGTCAAGAGTTAAAACACTAGAAAAAGAAATAAAAATATTAGTGCATTCGTGGCTATAAAAAAGGAAAC
>JBBRGD010000253.1:0-3880 GCA_038241065.1 Flavobacteriales bacterium | reverse complement strand
TACAGGTTTTACTGGGATAATGGTTTGGATGGATCCGGCCGAAGATCTTCTTTACATTTATATGTCAAACCGGGTTCAACCCACAAGGGATAATACGCGTTTATATCAATTAAATACCCGCACCAAAATTCAGCAGGTTTTGTATGACGCAATAAAAGAGGATTAATTTTAATAAAGTGAAGGTTTATTTTAGAGTTCCCGGGATATCTCTGGAGAATTTATTGGTAGCATATTTTGAATTTTATAGTGAAATGTTAAGAGGTTCTTAAAGAAAATGTATATTTGTTTGTTCAGTTCTTGATAAAACCTACTAATTCTTATTATTTAGAATGAAAAATTATTTTTTTTCACTCATTATCTGTTTAGTTTCTTTGATTTGTTTTCAGACTTTTTCCCAAAATTCCGTAAAGGGATCTTTAATAGATCAAAACCAAAATCCAGTTGCATTTGCCAATGTAGTATTACTCCAAGCCTCCGATTCCGTTACTGTCTATAGAGGATCAGTTTCTGATGAAGCCGGTGATTATTCCTTTGAGAATATAGCCAATAATTCCTATATACTTCATGTAAGTTTTGTGGGTTATGAAAATTTTTTAAAGCGAATTGAGGTCGATGGGAATAATAATTTAGAAACCATCACCTTAACTGAAACTCCCGATGGATTAAATGAGATAACAATTTCGGTCAAAAAACCTACTATTACCAGGAGCATAGACAGGCTCATCTTTGATGTTGAAAAATCTACACTTTCCTCCGGAAATTCATGGGATATTTTAAAGAAAACCCCGGGAGTGATCTTAAATCAGGGTCAACTTCAGGTAAGGAATAGCGCCGTTACGGTTTATATCAACGACAAAAAAGTGCAGCTTTCGGCTTCAGAATTACAGTCTTTGCTGGAAAGCTATTCCGCAGAAAATATTAAATCTGTTGAGGTGATCACCAATCCCCCGGCGAAGTATGATGCTGAAGGAGGAGCAATTTTAAACATAATTACATCAAAATCATTGACTCCAGGATACAAAGGAAGCCTTGAAAGTTCTTATTCCCAGGCAACTTTTCCGAAATTTAATTTTGGGACCAGCCATTATTTCAAATCTGAAAAATTTAACCTTTTCGCCAATTACAGTTTTAGCCCTCGAAAAGATTTAAAAAAGGACGATAGTCACATTAATTTTATGGATGATAACGGGAATATTTTCTCGCGCTGGAACACGGATTTTCAACGTATCACCCGTTCCAGGGCTCATAATGCCAATGTTATCCTGGATTATAATATAGATAAGAAAAACTCTTTGAGTTTTTCTTCAAATATTAATATTTCGCCCAATCGTACTTTTAACAATAAAGTGCATTCCGATATTGCCGATGGCCAAAATCAAATTGACTCAATTTTGATTACAAATAGCCGACTGAAAAATGACGAAAACAACCTCGCTTTTGATTTAGAGTATACCCATAAGTTTGAGAGCGGAAATGAAGTTACAACTGCGGCACATTTCACCAAATTTGATCAGAAACGTGAGCAGGATGTTGCTTCAACTTATTTTGAAACAACGGGACAAGCTTTGAAAAGCATTAGTTTTAATACAAAAGCCCGGCAGGATATAAATCTTTTTACAGCGCAAATAGATTATACAGGAACTCTGGGAACTACAAATTTTGAGACTGGCGCAAAACTTTCAAACATAGATTCTGAAAGCGGAATCGATTTTTTTAATGCCGAAAGTCTGGAGAATTTATACGATAACCTGGCCGATAATTTTCTATATGATGAAAATGTGGTTGCTCTATATGCCAGCTTCGCGAAGGATTGGGAAAATTGGAGTTTTAAAGCGGGATTGCGGGGAGAATTTACAGACCTGCAAGGAATTTCAAGGTCGATGGATGAAGTAAATTCGCAGGAATATTTTGAGCTTTTCCCAACGGCATATTTACAGCATACAATTTCAGAAAATCATATATTAACTTTCGATTATAGCCGAAGGATTGACAGGCCCAGGTATGAGAGTCTGAACCCTTTCAGATATTTTCTAAATGAAAATAATTTCAATGCCGGAAACCCCAATTTAAGAGCTGCTATCAGCAATAATTTCAATTTAAATTACACGCTTCAGAATCAGTATTTTTTCGATGTTTATTATCGGGATCACGGAAATTCTCCGGCAATATTGGGATTTCAGGATAATCAAAATTTAACTATCCGAAATGTGAGTGTCAATCTGCTAAGCGACAGATCCTATGGATTGGATATTTTACACGGCCGAACAATCACCGAATTCTGGTACTCGCAGGTTTATATGTCTGTATTTCATGATGAAAACACCTTTCTGGCGGTAGAAAGCAATGATCAGGAAGTTACTAACGAGGTGGATGCATTTTTTGGACAATTTTATAACGGTATGACATTATCTAAAGACGGAACTTTTTCGGGGAATTTGACGCTCACCTATGTATCAGATTATATTTCAGGGTCCTACAAATTTGATCCTATGACTACTCTTTCTATAGGTTTCAGAAAAACATTTTGGAACAACAGAGCGGAATTATCATTGAATTTTGAAGATATTTTAGATGAAACCAACACGAGATTGACATCCCAATACTTGAACCAGGATAATTCATTTTTTGCCAAGGAAGAATTGCGATATATTAGAATAGGCTTTAAATATAACTTCGGAAATTTCAGACTTCAGGATAACAAACGGAGTATAGATGCGGCAGAAAGGGATAGGATTTAATAGTCCCCCTAGCCCCTGCCCGTCCGGCAGGCGGGCCCGAAGGGGGAATAAAATTTGTTACCGTAAAAATTTAATATCAAGTTTTTACTTCAAAATTCCAAATCGTTCATCCTTGTTCTTAGATTTTTTTCATCCCCATGGCTGAAGCCAAGGCAATCGATAGAATCGTTTTAAAATCCCCTTTTTATTTATCAAACCCTGTATTTTTTTTGTGACAAGTAAAATAAAGGGTGCTTTATCTTAACAAAAATGTGTCTAGAACCATTAGTGAGCAAGTGCTATTTTACTAACACTGAAATCTGATGGAATTATGCAATAAGTACAGAAAAAGTTCGGGTATGGGGCTAAATCCCTTTGTTATGATGATCTTTCATCCTCTGGCTACATCCATTGGCAATAGCAAGAACAATTGATGTGGACTCAACAATAATGACGTGCATCTTTCTCTTTGATGTTTTTTGAGTTCCCCCTTCGGGGGTTAGGGGTATTTTCTTTTTTTTTCGTAATTTTGCAAACTTAATTTTATTGATTTGGCCAAAATAGGTAACATAGATGTAGGAGAATTTCCATTGCTTTTAGCACCGATGGAAGATGTGAGTGACCCACCGTTTCGAGCTTTGTGCAAGGACCAGGGGGCAGATGTGGTGTATACCGAATTTATTACTTCGGAAGGTTTGATTCGAGATGCCGCCAAAAGCATGATGAAATTGGATATATACGAAAAGGAGCGGCCAGTTGGCATTCAGATTTTTGGTGCTGTTCTAGAATCTATGCTGCAAACCGTCGAAATTGTTGAGAGATCCAAACCGGATATAATCGATATCAATTTTGGTTGTCCGGTTAAAAAGGTGGTATCCAAAGGAGCCGGAGCAGGGATTTTGAAAGATATAGATTTGATGGTTTCCTTAACCGCGGCAATGGTAAAACACACCAATTTGCCGATTACCGTAAAAACCCGACTGGGTTGGGACCAGGATTCCATAAGAATTGTTGAGGTTGCGGAACGTTTGCAGGATGTGGGAGCAAAAGCTATTTCCATTCACGGGAGAACCCGCTCGCAGATGTACAAAGGCGAGGCCGATTGGGCGCCAATTGCCGATGTTAAAAACAATTCCAGGATGCATATTCCTGTTTTTGGGAAT
>JBBRGD010000252.1:0-3899 GCA_038241065.1 Flavobacteriales bacterium | reverse complement strand
ATGAATTATATTTTCCTGATGAAATAACTAAAAATGGAATTTTAATGTGAAATCCTATATCATTTATTACCGGCCTGAAAATAAGGTTTTTCCTGCTCCCAATCATGGGGAATTCCCAAATAAACGTTTACAATATGAATTGAAGAAGCGCGATTTTCAAATACTTTTTTCAAAAAATATAAATGTTTATCAGTAAATCTCAGTTTATAATCTGTTGAAAAAAGAATATTTTATCCGGTTTCAAATTTAAAACCGGAAGAAATTGTAAGCAGCGGGCAACTCACTTTTTTAATAGCATGAACAGCGGGTTCCAAATAAGATCATTTTGGCCAGGCAAACGTGTAACCCTCATCTAACCTGATATAATTCCTGAAGGTTTAAAATTTTTATATTTCTTCCTTCAATATCTATCAATTTTTCCTTTTTTAGCAGAGAGAGACTTCTAATTAAACTTTCTGTTGAAATCCCAGCTATACTTGCGAGATCACTCCTTGAGATCTTGATGGCTTCCAAAAGATTATTTTGGGTTCCATCTACAAATTTTAAAATGGTATTGGAAGTTTTTTTAAGCACTGATCCATATGCCATTTCCAGTAAATGAGATCTTAAAACTGCAAGATTTTCAGATTGTAATTGTGCCAGCTCTAAAGTTAGCTGGTGACTTCCAGACAAAATTTCCTGAAAGCGTTTAGTCGAAAGCCTGTATAAGGACCCGCTTTCCAAGGCGGAAGCGGTCTCAGGGTATGAGTACAATTTTTTAAAAGAATAAAACCCTAAAAACTCCCCTTTTTTATGAATTCCGGTAATAAGTTCTTTTCCAAATTCATCCATTCGGTGTGTTTTTAAAAGGCCATTCTCAACAAAATAAATGGAATCGGCATTTTTTCTTTCTTTATAAATCACCTGGTGTTTATCAAATTCTTCAAATTCTCCGGCTTTTTTAAAGAATTCTCGCAGTTGATGCAGGGAATTAATCTTTAAAGGTTCCGAAACAGGATCTAATTTCTTTGGGCTGATCTGATTAAAAATGACATTTTTAACCAGTCTACTCTCAATAGCATTAATAAGATCTTGAATTTTAAAGGGTTTTGTAACATAATCATCTGCTCCAAGGTTCATGCCTTTTCTAATATTATTCATTTCAGTTTTACAAGACAAAAATATAAACGGGATAGAACAGGTTGCTTTGTTTTCTTTTAATTTCTCAAAAACTCCATATCCATCCAATACAGGCATCATAATATCACAAATTATAATGTCCGGATTGGTTTGTAAGGCCAGGTTCACCCCAATTTCCCCGCTTTCGGCATACCATACCTTATAATTGTATAGTTCCAACAGTTCTTTGGTATTAGCCAATAAGGTTAAATCGTCTTCTATGAGCAGTACAGTTTTCATATTTTACCAATTAATAGATTAGAAAAAATATTATATTCCAAAGGAATAAGTATTAGATTCTTTACAGATTGAGGGTAAGGTTTTTTCCTATATAATATTGAAATCCTGTGGGGGGATAGCGATTAGCAATACAATGATTGCTGAAAATAAAATTTTTGTGGGGGGGAGTGTGGGGACAATAAAAAACTTATTATACTGGGAAGATAAATATACAACTAACAATATTTAATTGCCTAGAATTTTTAATAAAAAATCATTTAAAAATATTTTACAATTTTATCAGCAAAACCAAGGGTTTTAGGCTGGCAGGATATTTTATTGAGTATTTATATTATAAATATTGAACCTATTTTGATCCATTCATTGCTTAAAAAGATGATATTTGTCATATAATTTCTGCTCCTTCCTGCTACAAATGCTTAAAAGCTATATTTTTAAAAATTTAAATTTCAAAGCATTCAAACTGAAAGACACTTGAAACGCATATCAGTCTCAATGCTTTTAAATCTTTAATGAATTCAGAAGTAAAGTTTTTTGTGTTTAACTTTTTAAAACATGTAGCACAAGAACTGGTACTTGGGGTTTGTGACCTATTTCCTTTACCAAGGATTTTGAAAAAACACTACTGAAAAATCCGTGCTTTTTATTGACTAAAGCAAGCATTCCACTTCCCCTGCTTTCAATAAATGAATGGATCCCTTCTGCAACTTTTATGTTTGTCAAAGTGTGAAAGGTGGAAACTACTTCTTTTAAATGATCGTTTAGTACTTTTTTATTATCCTCTTGCACAGAAGATAATTTATCAGATTCCTGAACATATAATACTCTAACAGCAGCTTTACTTCTTTTGGCTATGTCTACAAGATAATCCAATTCGTTATGATTGTACAAGGTTTTAAAATTTGTGGCAAAAACAATTTCATTATTGACTTTTTCCTCAAAATTGCTATCCGATGGTAAAACCATTACGGGACAATCCTGGATCTTTTCAATAACATCTACTGCATTGTTTCCGTATAAAGCGGCTTCAGGATTATTTTCTCCTTTGGTTCCCATGATAAGAAATTCAATTCCCATCTCTTTAACTGTTTCGCTAACAGCATCAATGACTTTATTATATTTAGAAATTATTTCGAAATGGTGATTTGAATTATCATTTCTCATAGTGAGACCCTCCAAAAGACCTTTCAGTCCCGATTCTGATTTTTCTTTTTCTTTTTCATATTCCGCATCCCCAGGGTCAGCATCCCTGATGGTATCGGTGGGAAAATCATATAGTTGAAAAACGTTTAGCAAATAAAAAGTACACTCTTCATCTTTATAAAGATTTAAAGCATAAACTAAAGCGTTCCAGTAATTTTTTGAAAAGTCTGTAGGTATTAAAATTTTCTTACTCATTTTTATAATTGATAGATTATTGATAAAATGTAGTGGATTCAGGAATTGAAGGTATGATAATTATAATCTTAACCACCAAATTAATTGGCAAAATAGGCATAAACTAAATTTTATAAGTGCCAAATGGAAATTTCACTTGTTTTTCCACCATTCGAAATAAATTACTTTCTGGATAAAAATAGCCAATTAGAGTTTCCTTTATGTTTAATCCATGTTAATTAGGATAACATTTGTATTAATTTTACTGCGGTTTCGATACCTTTATTTTAGTTCTTTAAAATATTGAATTTCAAAATATTCACAATCATTTGAATTACAGATTTAAATAAAGACTAAATACAAGCCAATAAGGCTTATAATATTCATAAAAAATAATTTGATGAAACCTTTAATATGTCAAAGCTGCGGCCTTCCTTTTACTGATGAGTCTGAAGGGACCAATCGTGACCAAACAAAAAGTGAAGATTATTGTATTAATTGTTTTCAAAATGGAAATTTCGTAGAACCTTCCCTAAGCCTGCGAGAGATGGCAGTTAGGGATCTTGAGAAGGCAAAAAAGAATGAAAATCTAACCATGGAAGAAGCTCGGGAGGTATTAAAAGTTTTACCTATTTTAAAAAGGTGGAGAATCAGGTACAGTTTTTAATATAAAATTACAGGTTTTTTATAATCCTATTCTTTAGTGATGAATGGGATTTTTTTTTAAATATTCCTGGGGGTTATCTTTTTTTACTAGATTTTTCAAGTTTAGGGAACTTTTTCTCGCAATAATAACCGAATTTTATTACTAGTGAAAAATAAAAAACTTTCTAAAATAATAAAAAATTCAACAAAAATGAGCCTTAGCTATCAAATGAAAATATTTTTCTGAAATTGTTTTTTGGATTATAAAATCGCATACATTTACTTTCTCAAAAACTAATAATAATTTATCAAAATGAAAAAATCAATTTTTACTTTTGCTGCTATCGTATTAGCTTTAAGTTTTACTTCTTGTAAGGAAACTACAGTTGAAAAAACTGAAGATGTTGAAATTATGGAAACTGAAACTCCTGTAGAAGTTATTGAAACTCCGGTTGAAGTAACTGTAGATACAGTTAGCC